>CAMCFM010000234.1 GCA_945874095.1 Candidatus Kuenenia stuttgartensis | reverse complement strand
GCTGCGGCATGGAGGAAACAGCGCGGCTACAAGGGGTTATGGCGTATGGATATTATTGGAATTGTCTGGCCTGAACCTTTGGGCGAACCATCCCGGCTTGACCATTGGGTCAAAGTATTTTAATGATGACCACTTTTACGAGCTACGATTATGTACGTTACCCGAATCAGGTTTCACGGTATTTCAAAGCCGATTGCACCATTATAAATTCAGCAAGGTTATCCTGTGTTAAAAGTCCAATAATCTGACCGGAGTCGTCTGTGACTTCCAGGCAGGTTTGGCCATTTTCGCGCATTTGCTGGGACACGGCCACCAGAGGCCTTGAGCCTCGTTCCCGGCCGAGTTTATCAAGAGGACAATCGCGAACCAAGCCACCAGGGCCTTTTTCAGCAAGGCTGCTGAGAATCGTATTTCTTGATAGAACTCCAAGAGGTTCGCCCGTGAGTGCCTGATACACTGGAAATTCCGATTGAGAACCTTTTAAGAGCAGTTGAATGACGGATTCAATGGTTGATTGATCGCTTACGGTTTCGTAATTGATAAGCATTGCATCTCGAACCAGCGACGACTTTAATAAGACACGCTGTTCCACACTTGTGGCTTCGCTACTGGCCCCCAGCCAGACAAAAAACGCGATAAATAGGAGCATGGTATTACCTGATAATCCGACGAATACAAAGATAATGGCCATCAACTGGCCAACACTCGCCGCGATGCGTGTCGCTTGTGCGTAGTCCATAAATAGAGCCAAAAATGCGCGAAAGATTCGTCCACCATCCATCGGGAAGGCTGGTAACAGGTTGAAAATCACCAAGCTCGTATTGACCAGTAACAACCGGCTGAGTATGGATGATTTGACCAGCGCTGATGGGTCCTCGATATGCTCTGGCAAGACCGTTCCCATCGCTAATAATACCGCCACAATGACAATATTGACCAGCGGGCCGGCGATGGCGATGACGAGTTCTTGAACCGGATTTTCAGGGATACGTTCAAGTCGTGCGACCCCTCCAATCGGATAAAGTGTAATATCGCGAGTTTTCACTCCAAACCGACGTGCTGCCAAAGCATGTCCCAGCTCATGAAGTACAACACATGTAAAGATTGCAACAACAGTGAACACGCCTGAGAAAGCGGCGTTTGCATCTCCATTTTCTGAAAAGTCGCCGACAAATACGAACATCAAAAGCAGCCAGAATGTCCAGTGAATTTCAATGGGAATACCGGCAACCCGTCCGAGTCTCAGATTCCAGTTTCTCATTTCAATTCGCCTTTGACTAGTGATTTCAAAATATCATTTAAACGCTGGTTTTCCAGTGTTTATGGATCCAGGGGAAAGCGGCTCGGCCGTCAAAAACGTGACCGGCCTTGAAAACATCGAGCTCCAGATTATCAGTTGATTTCATGGCCTGATAAGCTTTTTGAGCTTCGTTAAAGGCTTCTCGAACGCCGGGTTCCGGAAAAATATCATCTTCGGAACCTGATTCGCAGAATAATAGTCCTGGAGCGATCAAAGCAGCCAGATCTGCCACTTCAAACCACTGTAAAACTCCATGCACATAATTATCAATACAGTGCATGACGGAATAGATCGAGTCGCGAAAGGTGCAAAAACTGCCTGAAAGCATGGTGCAGGTCACTCGCGGATCGAGAGCGGCGGCATAGCTGGCGACCGTTCCACCTCCTGAAATACCCATCAATCCAATGCGGCTGGAATCGACATCGCTGAGGGTGGTCAAAAAATCGATCGAGCGAATCACATCCCAAACTCGCCAGCCCACCATCGACTCGCCTAACATGAGTGCTGCACCAGCGGCAGGCATACAACTTGATGCGCCGGCTCCGCGCTTGCGGGCGGCTGGATCGCGGCGATGTCCAAAACCGATCATCTCCAGAGCGAGTGTGACATGCCCTTGACGGACACATTGAAGAGCAAAGTTATGCTGATAGGTCTGGGCCATTTCATTGTCACGGCCTTTTTCATCGAGACCGGTGATTTCATCGGCACCTCGTCCATGACCTGGGAGGCAGATCATGGCAGGCTTGGGACCGGAAGATTTCTCAGGGATGAGCAACCAACCGACGGCTTCAAGTCCGGGTCGTGTTTCGAACCGAACCATTTGGCGGATATACCCTGGCCGAGCCACGGCTGGCTCATACGTGACTTGAATCGCAGGTCTTGGCTCTGAAAGAGGTTGTGGAAGACCAATCAACTCGGTCAGCTTGGCACGGGCCTGAGTTCTCCATGCCGGCCAAGCCTCAGGACTTTCGATCGGGAACTTGAGTTTGGGCGTCAATTCTGAATAACGAGTCAGACTGTACTGAAGTGAATCTGTTGAGGCGTGAGCGGGCTTGACAGAAGGTGAAGGTCTGGACGATGTCATCTGAGTCTCGTCTCCATATGGGGTTACATCAACAAAATGGGATCAGATCAAGGCTTAATCTGGGCCACGGGGGCGGATCCAGGGCGACCATCCACATACTCTTTTTCAACCCAGTCGCGGAATCGCTCCGGGGTGTGTATGAGTTGCCTGGAGGAAAGCCAAGTTGCATATTCGCGAATCGGCTGTTGTAACTTTTCAGGCCCAAACAGAGGGATGTGGGCATGATAAATCGAAAATCCACCTAAAGCCTTTTCAGGTGGCTCTTTCTGAACGATCATATGATAGAGTGTCACACCAAGTCCAGTCCGATCCGCACCGCTCTTGCAGTGAATCAGCATGGGGTAGCGTGCTCGCCCCAACAGGTCAATCAGGTCGAGAAGTTCGCGCTTTTGTGGCCTGAGTTGTGCTGACATCGGTATTTCATAATAATCGGCACCCGTTTCGCGGATCGTTTTGAGCTCCTGGTTATACCAGTCATAAGCAGGCTTTCCGCCACGCAAATTCAGTATAGATCTTATGTTGTGTTCTTCAATCCACTTATCCAGGCGGTCATCCGGCTGTGCGCTGCGAAAAAGCCGGCCTTGGACAACCTCGTCGAAGTTATTCTGGAATAAGGGTTTATAACCGATTGTTAACGTCAGGGCGAATAAGACGGTCGCGATCACACCGATCCGGAACATCCTGCGATTCGAGCGTTTGCGACCATGTTCCGAAGCCTGTTGCGCATCGAGCCATGTTCCCGCTGTGGCCACACGTGTTTTGGCGCTACGTTGAGCGATCGCCATAAGCCCACCAGTTCCTTCGGTTGTCGTTCTACCAAGGATTTTGGACACATCCCTGTCCAATTCCTGCCCAATCTCGCTTGCAAATTCACTAAGAGCTTACACTAACAGGATTGTATGAAGCAAGCAACCCGATATTCCCTCAATCGACAGAAAGGTCGACGTAAACCCTACCGTTTAGGCTTGGATCGGACCAGTATCAGACCCCTCAGAAATTTGATTTGGATCGAGACTCACTTCACTTTAAGAGATTTCTCAAAACTGGTTCGATGGATTCCGCCATCAATTTGTGTCCTAACGGGTTAGGGTGAAGTTGATCGGTTGTGATCGTGCCGATATCGAGGCCATTTGCGGCGTTTTTTGTCCAGATCTGATAATGATCCACAAGGCTTGTGGACTTCGCTCTGGAAACTTCACGAACAATCTCCATAAACGGCTCCATCCGCTTGTTCGGATGGTCGCCAACTCCGTTGGACTTCGCCTCTGCACCCCAGCGCGGTTCTGTCATCAAAATCACCTGAACCTTGGCTTTTTGTAATCTTTCAACGATTTCAATCAAATTGTTCCGGAACTGCATTTCTGAAAGTCGAGGCTCAGTTTTGCCAATATCAATGTAACTGTCATTTGCTCCATACATGATGGTGACGATTGCTGGTTTTTTGGAAATGACATCACTTTCCAGACGATTCAATGCCTGATCCGTACGTTCACTTCCAATACCAGCGTTCAGAATTTCCACCGGTTTTTTTTCGTCTTGAAACCTGGCCTGTAATATGGCTTCGAATGTCTGTTCCGAAGTCACTCCAGGCCTGACTCCTTTGGTGATGGAGTCTCCCAAACAAATGATTCTTATTGGTTTTACAGACTCTTTTATATTTAAATTCTGTTGTGCATGGATTGCATGAAATTCTGTACCAACAATTGATCCCATCAGAAATAGAATTGGTCTTAAAAAAATTCTCTGATGCATTTTACACCTGTTTTTTGGAGTATCTTTTGCATTTGGCAAATTGAAATAAAGGAGCGACCAGAAAGGGTCGCTCCTTCTCCTGAATCAACAATACGATTTGATCAGACCACGTCTGTCACATCGTCCAGAGTCGTATTGGAATCATCTTCAGGCTGGAATCCAAGCCATTCTGTGGCTGGCCCCAGATCCCATCGCATTCCACTGTTGTTACTCATCCCATTGACCACAAGAAATTCGCGGTCGCCGAGATCAGCTTCAACGGCACATTCAAAAAGCTGAATCATGTCATCGTTTGAAAGCCACATCAGCCTGGCCCATTCGTCTGGTAGGGTTTCCGGATCGTTGAGACCGTCCTGAACCCAGCCGATTCTTAGAGCCAGAAAAGTCATGCCGAAGGCATCGGCAGAGGCTTTTCCAAGCCGTTCGCCCATGAGCTTTGTGCCGCCATAGGGGCTGTCAGGCTTAGGTGGTAGTTCGACTGTGATTGGTATATCTTCGATATCGCGATATCCACCCATGACGTGATTCGAGCTGGCAAAAACGAAACGCTCGACTTCGTTGAGAATGGCAGCATTCAAAACGTTGGCGAAAGCATCAATATTTGGATCTGCAACCTCATGCCAGGCAGAGAACTCGTCACGATTGCCTGCCAGGTGGATGACTGTGTCCACGTCGGCAAACAAATCCACCCAGTTTTGATCCCAGACCGAGAGGTCAGCCTCGATCACTTCCGGGTCATCGTCGTCAGCGACTGCATCAATCAAAACGAGGTCGTAGATATCTTCCCAGGCGTCGCGGAGCTTACGGGCAATGTTGCCTCTGGCACCTGTGATCAGAATGGTCCGGATGGATTGGGTTTGACCTTCTTCCATCTCCTCCAGATCATCAAACTCTTCGCTGTCATCGTCTTCCTGGAGGATCTTGAGGGCGGAATCCGCTGCGCCCTTCCATTCGTCATCTTGTTCCCAGTTTTTCGGCTTGTCGTCGACTTGTGGCGAGTCCTCGCCAATCGCTTCTGGCTCGTCTTTCAGGTCTTTGATGTCGTTGTCTTCCGTATTCATGGCAATCATTCTCCTCGTCAAATCCCTTGCTCACCTATACGCCGGACGTCAAGGGCCGACCATGCGCCACATTTTCGGACAAATCCATTCATTAATGGATTCTATCAGATCATCTGAACGGATTCCTGTGTGCGAAGAACTTTCATGATGGCTTCAAGAAAGAAATATTCGCCCCACATGACGGATTCATCCACTCCAAGCTTCTTGTGCGTGTGATAGACACCCCGCTTCAAGATGCCTTCCCAGCCAGGAGTTGACCATCCCATAAGTTCATCTTGTGTCAATGCTTCAATCATTTTTAGAGCCGCTCGCCGATAGTGCAGGGCGGTGCTTTGATCGTGTTTCTCGATCTCATCGGCCAGTGTCCACAACCCAGATGCGGCAATGGCACCAGCTGACGTATCAGGTTGTCGATCAACCGTGGCCGGAGCATCGAAGTCCCAGGCTGGGACCCAACTTTCTGATTCCGACAGATGCTTGATAAAGCAATCGGCGTTCGATCGTGCCACAGCAAGATCCGTCACATCTTTTGTAAATTGATAGACTTGCGTATATCCGTAAAGACTCCAGGCAAGGCCACGGGTCCATCGCGAATCGCCTGAGAGCCCTTGATGGGTTGTCTGATTTAGGAATTCACCCGACTCAAGGTCGAAAATACCCTCATGGGCGGTCGATCCATCATCACGCACAATCCATTTTTGGGTGGTGCGACAGTGTTCCACTGCCAGATCGAAAAGCGCCTTATCACCTGTCTCATGCGCTGCATAGAAGATTATGGGCACGTTCATCATAATGTCGATGAACAGACTTTCAGGGGCCACGAACGACCTCAGATATCGGCCCTTTTCCATGAATCGCATGGCCAGAGTGCGACCAGCAGTGATCAAAACGTTGTTCAGACGTTTCGAGCCGGTGCGTAAATACCATGGCCGATAAGTATTTAGAAAAATAAATCCGAGATCGTGGACATCTCTGTCGTTCTGTTTGTACTCGACCAGTTGGCTGTAATGTTCTGCAAGCTCACGCCAGGAATTTTCTCCTGTGTATTCTTCCAGAAGCCACATCTGACCACCCAGAAAACCGGCACACCAGTCCGTCCACAGGCTCCCTGAATGCTTCCAGCGACCGTTTTCGGTGTACATCGGAAAATAATCAGGGTGGTTTGCAGCCAGCTCACCGACTTGCCTGGCCGCAAAATCCATGACTTTGTGAAGTCGTGGCCTAAGGTGCGCCACGTCAAAAGGTTGATTCGTTTCAGTCATGACTCATCGACTCCCTTCTGACATGGATTTTTCGCAGAACTTCTGAAAATTCAGCCGTCAGGCTGTGGCGGCCAACGATCGGGCTGATTCGATCGCTCTTGAGATGATCACCCAATAATCACCACCATTAGGGGTCATCCAGCACTCTCCAGAGCCTTGCGCCATGATGATATTGTCAGGGTCGGCAGGGTCGAACCGAATGTCGCTGATGGTATCGAAGGCGATCAGCTCCGGGAGACCTTTCTTCAGGATCTTGGCCCAGGTCTTGCCGGCATCTTTGGTCTCGTAGAGTCCGAATTGAAAACCTTGAGGACGCACGGCAGGACTCGTCGCCACGGGCTTGCCGGCAGCGGCACCAGCCAGCATCCACTTCGGATCTTTTGGACTGATGTCCAGGCAATAGACCTCAGGAACGTTCTCAAGTCCTTTGTTGGACTCGCTGAAGGTGGCTCCGTTGTCTGTACTGATCCAGACACCATTGACAGTGCCCAAAGCAATCTGGTTGCCCACGCTTCTGATGGTGTGAATATCTGACGGTACAGCATCCACTTTGGCCCA
>CAMCFM010000233.1 GCA_945874095.1 Candidatus Kuenenia stuttgartensis | reverse complement strand
GTGATGAAGGGCCGCAAGGTGGCCGAGGGCGTGCAAGTGCTTGTGGTGCCTGGTTCTGAGAAGGTTCTGGCTCAGGCTGTTGCCGAGGGGCTGGACAAGATTTTCAGTGAAGCCGGAGCCGAGTGGAGACAGGCCGGTTGCTCGATGTGTCTGGCCATGAATCCGGACAAACTCAAGCCTGGCCAACGGTCGGCCAGCACCTCGAACCGCAACTTCGAAGGGCGTCAAGGGCCCGGCGGCCGGACTCACCTGGTCAGCCCGTCGATGGCCGCTGCGGCTGCCGTGACTGGCCGGTTCACCGATGTCCGCACACTTATGGCCTGATAGCACAACGCTTAACGACAATTCATCCGAGATTCAAAAAAGGCATATCGATGGAACCTTTTCGCACACACACAGGCCGAATGGCCGTTCTGGACTGGTCGGATGTCAACACCGACCTCATCATTCCTGCCCGTTACCTGAAGCGGATTGAACGCATCGGATACGGACCGCTCCTGTTCGCCGACAAGCGATATGTTCCAGGTGGTGCTCCACTGCCTGACGAGCCTGAAAACGCTGGCGGATATGACCCGGATTTCCCTCTCAATCGGCCTGAATACATAGGTGCGACCGTCCTGGTGGTCGGCCCGAACTTCGGCTGTGGATCGAGCCGTGAACACGCTGTTTGGGCTGTGCATCAAGCGGGTTACAAGGCCGTGATCGCCCCTGTGCCTGACGAAGGCTTTGCCGACATCTTTGAAGGCAACTCGCTGAACAACGGGCTTCTGGTGGTGGAAATTGCCGAATCCGACTGGAAAAATCTGGTCGCACTTGGTCAAGGTACACCCTCGACAGAAATTACCGTCGATCTGGAAAAGCAGCAGGTCCGCTACCCTTCCAACGGTGGGACGGCTGAGGCCAGCTTCAACATCCCTGAATCCGCCCGGCACCGGATGCTGAATGGACTCGATTCCATCGGGATCACCATCAGCGATAACGGGGCTGCGATCGACACGTTCGAGAAAACTCGATCGGCTTGGTCCTGAATCTGACGAGAAATCAATGATCCCTCAAAGGCTTGAATTCCTCTGGATTCAAGCCTTTTTCTGTGGATTTCTGATGACGTTGGTTTGACAAATTGGAACGGGACGCTGAGGTCGCCTTGATTAATTTGGGGTAATGAGGTAGAAACCGTTAACTTTAATGGACGTGGTCTGCGTCCAATGTTCTGGACCGCTGATCGGATGGAACCGATGTCTGAAAACTTGCCGCGAATTCACCCGACTGCAATTATTGGCCCTGAAGTGGTTCTGGCCGACGATGTTCGTGTTGGCCCCTTCAGCATGATCGAAGGCAAAGTGCATATCGGCGCCGGCTGCATTCTGGATTCGCATGTCGCCATTTATGGACCAGTAACGATTGGCGAGCGTAACCACATCGGTGTGGGAGCGGTGATCGGTGGCGAGCCTCAATACCGGGCGTTTAAAAACGAAGAAACGTCCGTCGTTATCGGTAACGACAATAAGATTCGCGAATATGTGACCATCAACAAAGGCACAGCCGAGGGCGGCGGAATCACCCGCATTGGGAACAACAACTACCTGATGACCGGCTCGCACGTGGCCCACGATTGCCTGGTGCACAACCAGTGCACGATCATCAATTTTGCGAGTCTGGCCGGTCATGTGGAGTTGATGAACAATTCTCTGATCTCAGCCTATGCCGGAATTCAGCAACGTTCGAGAGTCGGCCGGCTGGCCATGCTGGGCGGGCACACGCGGATCACTCGCGACCTTCCTCCGTTCATGATGGCACTTGGTCAGAATGCGATTACAGGGATCAATCTGGTCGGGATGCGCCGGGCAGGGATCCCACGAGCCTCGATCGACGCCGTTCGCAAAGTCTATAAAATAATGTACTTCCAAGGCTTTACGATCCCCAACGCGCTGGCCGAGGCAGAGCGACTGTTTGGTGAGATCCCTGAGGTTCAGGAATTCATTGCCTATTGCAGGGCCTCCAAGATTGGGATCTGCCGGGCAAAGATTTCCAAGGAAACCTCGCGTGCGGACGAGTGATTCTTGACCTGCTTTTAGCGCATAAGAAAACGAAGGGCCAGAAGCCCTTCGTTTTTTTTCGTAAATTGACCGGGAGCTTAGATCACGGAGCCGGCTTTGGCTCTGAAGTCGTCGATTCCGGCACCATTACAGGTTTAGGCTTAGCCTTGGCTGCGTCGGATTCGCTCGCCATTTTGCCTAAAAACGCCTGATCAAGGTTTTTCAGGTCGGTCCACAACGTGCCTGGGCCGGCGTAAAACACTCCAAGTTTGATGTCTGAGGGCAGCCCTTCGGCGAAGATATAGCGGTTATAGGCTTCTGGACTCCCCAAAGCATCGACTGAAAGTTTGTACTTCTCAGCCTCAGCCTCATTCGCCAATTGCACTTTCGTGGCCTCGGCAGCGCCCATGATTTTGGTGATCTGGGCCTGAACCATTGCGGTTTTGGCGTCGATCACAGCCCTGAATTTCTCGGTCTCAGCCGCAATCTCTTTGGCCTTCTTTTCGCCGGTGGCCGCAGTTTCGGCTGCCATCTTGATGGTTTCCGCCTTTGTCCTGCGTTCTTCCAGAACCACCTTGGCCTCGGCTTCGGTCAGTTCAGCCTGAGCTTTTGCGGTCTGCTGCTCCTGCTCACGGGTGAGCTTGAGCTCGGTGGCGATATTCGACCTCTGGATCGGTTCTCGCACCTCGGCAGGCACATAAATGTGACGGGTCAGGCCAAAGAGCAATGAGAGGTTTTTCCCTTTCAGAACTCGCTCCAGCTCAGCTTCCACATCCGTCTGAAACTCTTCCCGGCTGTTGCCAACCAGCAGATCCACAGCGCCTCGTTTCGACCCATTGATCCGGCAGATGGAGCCAATCTGAGGTGTAATCACCTTCTCCTGAACGTCTTTCAGGGTCCCGAAATTTCGCACAATGTCAGGCGCCTGGTCTGGAAGAATGCCCCAGATGGCGGTGAAATCAAGGTGAATCCGGAACCCATCGTTGGATGGGAATTCGATGCCAGAACCTTCGACAAAAATCGGGTCAGGCTGAAGGACAACCCGAGACTCCAGCTTCGTTCCCGTGGACGATCGCTGCTCAGGCAAAGGCTTTACACCATCACGCTTGGCGATCACGGAGGTTTCGTTGAAACCGACACTGATAATGTCGAGACGCTTCTCGGCAGGATTGATCCAGTACATCCCCGGCTGAAGCACTTTGTCCTGCACGCCCTGCGTTTGCTTGTTATCAGGGCTATCATCAGCCACTTTATTGTAAACCACTCCGACATAGCCCGGAGGGATCAAGGTGGGGTCTTCAGCCGACTGCTTTAACCCCTCGGCGGCTCCAATGGAGGCCGTTTTTGCGACCTTGTTGACCTCATACGCATATGGATTCATGCGATATCGGCCTGGGGTGAGAAGCTTGCGCCAAGTTCCGCGAAAGCCTGGTCCATTCGCCAGAATTTGACCAACCGGCAAGTTCTGACCAATTTTGGAAGTGACAACACCAATCTCGTTTACGCCGATCAAAATATCGGGCACGATTTCGCGTTCATATTCCAGAGGATTATAGAACTGACGGCCTGGGCCAGGCATGAATTCGAGAATCCCGATTTCCAAAGCCTTACCATTCTGATCCGCCTTGGCCAATGTGCCTTCGCCCGCCATCGGGGCACTTCCAAACGGAAATGGCCCTTTGTATCGCAACAGAAGGCTATGCCCTGCCGGGACTTCCCTACGACAAATACTCCATTGCCAAATGGCCAGATATCCGACATCATAAACCATGACCGCCAGGAGGAATAAGCCCCCCAAGCCTCGGTCGAGCCGGGGCAGGCGTCGCAACAGCCCAAGGGCCAGTCCTACAACCACTGCGACCATCGCCAGTGCGATGAACGGGTTTAGGCCATGCCATAAAATGAGGCCTGGCAGTAACATTACGCCGGCTGTGATCCACAGAATCATACGTATAGGTGACATATTCATGATTTATTTAACCCCTGATTCTTTCAAAGGCTTGCTCGATGTGCCGACTGCTGGAGAACTTGTAAATGGTTGATCAGGAATGGTTACAGGCGATACTGCCTTGAGTGGCTTAGAAGGCATTTCAGGACGCTTCTCAGCAGGTGTAAAAGCCTGTTTCAGCAGGTCCATGATCGGGCCTTCCGTATTGGTCATGATCGTTCTAAACGAGGGAGCAAATTTGGCCATGATCATGTTCTGGGCCAGAGCGTTACCATCGCCCTTGAAAGCCGCCACCCGGGTGGTGATCCCGGCCACTTCAGCCGTATTTTTCAGCCTGATCACATCTGCTGCCGCCTGACCTTCGGATTCTATGGCTGCCGCTTTATCCTTTGAGGCTTCAAGCTGGGTCTGACCCACAGAGAGCAGTTGCTCGGCCAGTGTGACCGCCACTTTTTGCTCCTGCTCGGCCTTGGTCGTCTGCTCGATGACAGACTGCTCAGCCTCCACAACCGCTTTTTTCTGCTGGGCCAGAAGCTGCTGAACCTTGAGTTGGGCTTCTGCATCCTGCTGAAGTTTTTCCTGCTTGTACTGCTGAAGCTGCTGCTTGGCCACTTCACGAGCCCTAACAGGTGTCGCAATCGCTTCCGGAGGAAGAATCGAAGTGATCGCCACTTCCAGAATCTCCACTCCTTGCTTCCGGCAGTTTTCCGTCAGGCTTTTGACCAGATTGGCCTGAAACTGCTCGCGGTCATCGCCGCTGATAAACTGTCCACCCGTAAGCTTTGAGCCATTGATCCGGCAGATCGACCGCGTTTCCGGAGTGATGATCTTGCTGATGATCTCCGTGTCGATCTCGTCGCCATTGGAGTCTTCGTTATAAAGCACAAAAACTTCACTGGCCCGGGTCGGGTCCACGCGAAAAGTCACGGTACCATCCACAGTCACTTCAAAACCGTCAGCGCTCAGGAAGTCCATCTTCCCGCCTTCATTCAAGGCAAACGCCTTGGTGCTGCAATCCACCACGCTGACTCTTGTTTCGTAAGGATTTATATAATATGTACCAGGCGGAAGTGTCTCCTTTTGGACCCCTCGTTCACCGGTTTGAACCAGAATCTGGTTCGGATTGGCTGCCAATTTGCCAGCCAGATTCGTAACCACTCCACGCGACTGGGCCGCGACCGCCACCGGCTTGTGAATCTCGATCGACTCAGCATACCAGTTATAGGGATATCGGCCTGGCCGTAACACCTCGCGGCGTATGCCTTTCTGGCCATCTTCGGCAAGTACCTGACCCAAGGGCAGATCTTCGCCCACCAAGCTGACCCTGACTCCCAACTGGCCTTCCGGAATGATCATCTGCTCTTTCACTTCCCAGCCCCATTCCAGAGGGTTGAAGAAGTAGCGGCCTTCCGTCAGTACTCCATTATTCACACCGCCCGCCTGAACGCCCTTAAAATATTGGCCGTTCTCCGGAGGAGGCGCAAGTTCTTGATCAGGCTGAAGATCCAACCCTGTTTTGCGAATCAGGACAGCCTGTTTCCCAGTGGGCACGTCCAACCGCAGGTTGTTATAAGCGATGACCATGCCGATGATCCCGAAGAGGATCGCCAAGCCGGTGCTCAGGCCCATGCCCAAAAGGATCTGGGAGAAGCCCTTCGGGCGTCGTCCGCGATCTGGTGAGGGTAACTCAATACTCATAAAAACTCTCGGTGCCTCGTCTTGCATATGGTTCCAAGGGATACTCGCCAACCTTCACCAGACTCATTTGAGTTGGGAAGAGGCTCTTCCGTGAAACATATTCGATGCCGAAACGTCCTTATTAAGTCGGCATTTGCGGAATTACGAAAAAGAGCCGACCATAATTGCTGGTCGGCTCTGGGAGCGATTCTTTTGGACGTGTCAGAACGTGCGAGGCGGGCGGTGAGCGGGAACCTCAGCGTTATCGCCAGTTCCCGACCGACTCACTTCTTACGGTGGCGGATTCTGGCTCTCATTTTACGCTTCTTCCGACCGACTTTCCGACGCCCCTTGCCTCGACGGCGACTGGCCATAAGACCTCCTTTGAAGGTGTAAGTTTCGAATCCGACAACGGATCCGGACTGTTTCTCATCGTACAGGATCTTGACAATCTTGCACGATCTTAAGTGTAGCAATTATAGCCATGTGTTTGAGGAAAACGCAAGTGCGCTTCGTCGTATTGGTTTTATCGGCCAACCAACCGTTGCATCACAAGCACTTCTCGTTCATCATCTCATTTGATCTGATGAGTCGGCCCTAAGCTCGATCATCAACCATGACCCCATCTACCATCCCATTCTCTATCGACCATCAAGAGTCCCATCCATCATGAAGCTCAATCTCCGCTGCCTTTCTCGCCTTGCCCTGCTCTCAACCCTCGCCCTCACAAGCCTCCAGGCCACTTCCCAAACACACGCCGCCGAACCCCTTGAAATCGTTTTTGTCGATGTCATGGGCGGCGCGGCGACCCTGATCTGTACCCCTGAAGGCGAAACCATCCTCCTCGATTCCGGATGGCCAGGGCTCGACGATCGTGACCCAAAACGCATCGTTTATGTCCTCAAAGAAGTTCTTAAAAAAGAAAAACTCAACCACCTCCTCAGCACCCACTGGCACACCGATCACTATGGTGGTGTCGAAGGTCTGGCCAAACGCGTCGAAATCGGCCGGTTCTGGGATCGCGGTCTCCCTGAAGATCCAGGCGTCGATCCAGCCAACTTCCCTGACGGCCCGAAAATGGACGACAAACTCGGTATCGCCTATCGTGCCGCCTCAAAAGGCAAGCGCACCGTCCTCAAGGCCGGCGACCATATCCCCCTCAAAGGCGACATGAAGGTGACCGTTCTGGCAGCCAGTGGCAAAGTCATGGCTGCACCCGCAAACTCCAAGCCCAACACGCTTTGCGAAACCGCTCCAGCTGACAAGAACAAGGACGATAGCGATAACGCCCTTTCGATCGTCACCAAATTCCAGCTCGGCAAGTTCGACTTTTTTGACGCCGGCGACCTGACCTGGAACATCGAGCG
>CAMCFM010000232.1 GCA_945874095.1 Candidatus Kuenenia stuttgartensis | reverse complement strand
ACCGATTATGCAGCACTGCCGCCTCAGATCAGTGTGCGAGAGGCCATTGCAAGACTGCGTCAAGAGGCCCCCGATCGCGAAACGATTGACTATGCCTATGTGATCGACGCGCACCGTAAGCCTTTAGGGCTTGTCTCTTTAAAGCAACTGATCCTGGCCCGGCCTTCGGTTCGTATCGAAGAGATCATGAATCGGGACGTGATTTTAGGCAAGGTTTTTGACGACCAGGAAGAGATTGCCCGAAAGATTGAAAAATACGACCTTTACGCCTTGCCGATCGTGGATGAGCGCGACCATATGGTCGGGATTGTCACGCATGACGATGCGATGGACATTTTGAGGCAAGAGCAGGGCGAGTCGATTCTGGCCTTCGGTGGTGTCGGCGGACAAGTTGCCGACCAGATGGATTCAGATTATTGGCGCACTGGGATCGGCTCGTCAGTCAGGCGTCGATTGACATGGCTTCTGCCACTCTTCCTTTCAGGCACAATGACAGGCTGGGTACTCGACCGATTTGAGTGGGTCGATAGGCTGATCCCGAGTCTGGCCGTCTTCGTCCCCTTGCTGATCGGCACAGGTGGAAACGCTGGGAGTCAGGCGGTTGGAACGATCATTCGTGCTTTGGCGCTTGGCGAAGTCCAGTTTTCAGATGCGTTGAAAGTCCTGATGCGAGAATGGATTACAGGCTTATTGCTAGGCATTCTGCTTGGCACTCTGGGCTTTTTCTTCGCCTGGCTGGGGCTTGGTACAACGCCCCGATTCGCTTTGGTCATCTCGCTCACGATTCTTGGGATATGTATGTGGGCCAATGTGGTAGGAAGCATGGTTCCGCTGGTCGCAACCCGTTTGGGGATCGATCCTGCCATCGTTTCAGCACCACTGATTTCCACGCTTGTCGATGTCACTGGGTTGGTGATTTACTACATCATCGCCATCTCGATTCTTGTCAATGTGCTTTAAAAAGCATTTTGGAACACTCTGAAGGAAGACGATAGACGATGAAATTCGCCGAGATGACTGCTCCTGCCATTGGCAGAATTGATAAGACCAAAACGTTGGTTGTGGCACCGATAGCGGCTGTGGAACAGCATTCCCGACACTTGCCTGTGATCACCGATACCGTTCTGGTGACAGCGGTTGCAGAAGGTGTGGAGCGTAACATGCCGGGTCAGGTCCTGCTCCTTCCAACTCAGTGGCTTGGAGCGAGCGACCACCACCTCCCGTTCGGTGGCACACTAACAGCAAGCCTTGAAACTTACGAAGTGATGCTGATGGAAATCCTTCGACCATTGCTTCATTCTGGATTTGGGCGTGTCATGCTTTTGAACGGGCATGGTGGGAATATTGATCCGCTTCAGGTCGCTCTCCGCCGACTTGATCGCGAATATCCGGGCGCGATTCTCACAGGTGCCGCTTATTGGGATCTTGCCGCTTCAGAACTGGCCGCCTGTTGCACAGGCCCTCGAACGAGCATGGGGCATGCGTGCGAGTTGGAAACGTCAATGATGATGGCGCTTCGTCCGGAACTTGTTTGTACAGAAGAGATTCTGGACGATCCTGACCTGACCCCTGCATCCGTAAAATCGATCTTTTGGGCCCGCGATTTTGGCCGACGCACAGATCATGGGGCCGTGGGTTATCCCTCGTTTGCGACCGCTGAGAAGGGGCGGAAGATGATCGATGCGGCAGTTGCGGCTGTATCGAAAGTCTCCGAAGGAATTCTCGAGTTGCCGATCGGATGACATCACAGACAGGCAGAAATACATTGAAAAAGCACGATCAAACGAAACCGGTCGCTTCATCCAAACCACTCTCGGCAAGTGCGTTAGGGAAATGGGGGGCGATCGGAGCCGCCGTGGTCATGGCTTTGTTGATCGTGGTCTGGCTGGGACTTTCCACAAGAGAAACCAGGGCTGGAATTTCAGCTTATACGCGATTGACATCGGCTGTGAATTTGCAGGATATTGAGGCTGTCAAGAAACTCTGTTCAGCACGATTTCTTCAGACTCATCCATTTAAAACCGCGCCTGAAGGCGGGCTTGTGGGCTTTCCACGATACATTCATAAAAATTTTCAGGCCTGGCGCGAAGGGCCGGCGGTTTGGGTTTGCCCGACCAATCGGGTGGGGCCGATTTATCAGTTTTTAAGGGAAGATGGTGAGTGGAAATTTGATGGTCTGGTGGGACTTCTCCGGAGCGGTCACCAGATTATGGTTCTGCCTGAAGAGTCTCGCAACGGAAACGATGAGAGCCAGATCGCGCCTTAAAGGATTGAAAATCAATTGATCGAACGGTCAATGATGAAAATCCCTGCAATGATCGAAATATAGAAAATCAATAGAGTTGCGGAAAACATGGTGGCTGGCCATGATGGTACGTTAGATCGCATCTGACTGATATCGATATCGAAATCAATCTGGTCTTCCGGGATGGTTCGATACTTATTGTAAAGCTTGTATGCCATGAGTTCTTTCCAACAGAAATTGGCATCCAGAACCCACATCATGACAATCGGGAAGATGGCCAGATAGGCAGTCTTCACGCCTTTCTGCTCTGAGGCCAGAACAAGAAAAACGGCTGCAATCGTGATGCAGTAACGCTTTGTGAAGATCGAGTTGGACGCCATCCGATCGGCGATTGTCAGTATCATTTCCAGGTGGCTGGTTCGATCTCGGCTCAAATCAATGCTCCCGGAAGGATCAGGCCCAGCTTGATGATGCCGGGAGTGATTATGTGAGTGAAGATCAAACAAGAGATTTGAGCCGCTTCAGGATCTGGATTCTGTTACCTTCAGGGTCGCGGAAAAACGCTGTTTGAAATTCTGGAGTATCAACAACCGTATCGGTTTCAAACACAAGTCCTTCGGCCTCAATCACTTTGCGAGCAGATTCAACATCTTCAACAGCAAACGCCAGGTGGCAGACATACCTTTGATTGGCGTTCGTCTGGCCTTCTGGCCGTTCGATCATTTCGAGCACAGAACCTGATTCATTGGCCAGAAAATAGCCACGTACAGGAGCCTTGCTGTTGTCGAGCACCACTCGCATATCAAAAAGCCGGACGAAAAAGTCTTTGGACTTTTCCAAATCTTTTGCAAACAGTGCCACGTGTTCTATCGAGCTTTTCATGCGATTTGCTTTCTTAGAAATGTGTTATTGATTCAGGCTTTACGGCGAGATTGGGAAGGTTTTTTGGCCACTGGTTTGGTGACTGGTGCTGGAGCAGATTTCTTTGGTGAAGAAATAGCTTCAAGTCCATTCTCAGTAAGCCATTGGGCGTGTGGATCTGATTTGAAGCCAGCCATGCGGATCAAAACTTTCCAGTGCTCAGGAGAGACTGGGTGAACGGAGAGTCTCGAACCGCGTTTCAAGAGTTCCAGGCCATCAAGCTCAGAGGCGAACCGTAAGGTGGGCAAACCCACTTCCGGGAGCACAGGTGCAACTGCCTTGATTGACACCTGCATCCAGGTGGGATTTTTAAGGTCGCTTTTGGGGTCAAAATGGTCAGCTTTTGGGTCGAATTGAGTCGGGTCAGGATGCGATTCTTCGACCACCACTGCGATTCCGGCCATACCAGGAGGTTCTGCATTGGAGTGATAATAAATCACTCCATCACCGTGTTTTACATCGTCTCTGAGGAAGTTTCTGGCCTGGTAGTTACGAATCCCATCCCAACCTGTGGTCTGGTTAGGCGCATTTTCTAGATTTTTAAAGGAGAAGCATTCCGCCTCAGACTTGAACAACCAGTATCGCGGCATGTGCTGTGACTCAGTTTCAGAGGTATGGAGACAACCAATAGGGTATGGTTTGCTGAATGCCAATTGTGAATCAGATCACGGGCCTTTGGCAAGCCAGACCCAGGCCGCGAAAACCATGAGGGTCAGGCCGATGGTTCCATATATCTTTCTAGAACCTTCCATGCCAAAGAGATATGTCATTGGTCTCAGGCTCGGATGATTTCGGAAAAACAGTCTGTCGGATACGGCCAAACCAAATAAAACGAGCCCTGGAATGGCCATGATCAGGCACTGAAGGGCTATCAGATCAAAATCTGGGACATTCACAGTGATCCCTTTTTGAGATGGATCAATCATCAAGCTCGTCAAGGTCGATTGGTTCTAATGGTTTGCGTCGCCTGGAGTTTCGGTGGCGGGAGTCTTCGTACTCGTCACGATCGCGAGGTTTGTCGCGACGTGGCGAATTGTTCAAATGAGGTCGGGGAAGATTGGGCGATTCGAGCATGACACGAGGCTCGGCAAGAGGCGTGGCCAGGGCGATCTGGTCGACGAGTTTTGCGCCGAGCATTTCGAGCCTGCTGGTATATTTTGAGACCCTTACACTGAGCCCGTCGTAGGAAATTAATGCCAGAACAGCGATGAGTACGCCGCCGGTCAGTGGCAGTAACCCCTGTGCAAGCAGTCCAGTCCAAGCTTGCTGAACTGCTTGTGGGTCATGCTGTTGCAGCAATCGGCCAATCATCAGTAATGACCCAAGCAAGCCGAGCATTGGGGCCAGAACGGCGACTCGGCGGAGCGTGGGAACATTTCGGCGAAGCTCTTCGGATTCGAGTCTGACGGCTCCGGCAAGTGCTCGTTCGAGATCGGCTGTGGGGCGACCCCATCGGCTGACAACAGCCACTGCCACGCGAGCGGCTGCCGAGGCATTCATCTCACACAGGTCAAGCAGTTTAGAGCGATCCAGACGACCATCTTCGAGCCGTTCTTCAAGCCGGTTCAGAAACCGCTTCGGCATGATTCGCCGGCTTCGCAAGGCCCAGGTGCGTTCAAGGATCGTGATGATCGCCAGAACGGCACAGGCTGTGAGGGCACCCCAGGCGACACGGTCTGTCCAAGGTGTCTGTTGGTAAATCGCCTGGAACTTTGTCGCCAACTGTTGCGCGTCGCGAATGACAAGGTCTTGCAGCGGAGGAGCTTGTGGGATTTCATCGGCAATCGACGATGAGACAGATGCCAGGCCGGTCAGCAGGGCAACAGGGGTGATTCGGGTTGCCATTCCAGGCTTCAAATTTGCGAAACGCATGGCCGTAAATCCCTTGACTGCCAATTCAGGCTGAACGGGCGATGGAACTTCAGGAAAATCGGCAAACCGGTAGGCCATGCCTGAAGTCCTGGTATTATATGACTGGCCTTGGTCAAGAAGCGGGTCGGGCTTCTTTTGATGAGGCAGTCGATTTGACGGCCCCGAGTCGATTTCTGGCCTCCGTGGCGGCGGCTTCTTTGGGGAAACGCTCCACGAGTCTTTCATAAAGATCGGCAGCATCGGTCGGCTGGTTGAGTTGCTCGTAAACTTTACCTGCCTCAAGCAAGGCATTGGCCTGCCAGGTGGGTGATTCGTGGAGGATATCCACTTTGAGAAATTCCCTCAAAGCTTCGCGATAATTCTTTTCGTGAAAATAAGTTTCGCCCCTCATGAACTGGCTTTTGGCGGGCAAGTCGCCGGTCGGCTTGGAGTCGATTACGCTTTGGAAGGATTTGCGGGCTTCATCAAATTTAGCGGTCGATTGGAATGCCCGGCCCTTCATGTAAAAAAGTTCGCCGGTTAGTTCAGGACTCTTGCTGGTTTCAGGTCTTCCCAAGAGCTGATCCGCCGATTTCAGAACGAGCTCCCAACGCTTCAGACTGGAAAGAGCCTGGATCCGGCGAAGCGATGCCGTCGTAGCCCAGGCTGGATTTTCTTTATCTGTGAGATTTGCAAGCAACTCGTCAAAAATCTTTACCGACACTTCGGGCCTGTCGGTTCGTGAGGCGATTTCACCCAGCCAGAACGTCGCTTCTCTGGCAATCTCGGTCTTAGGGAATTCCGCCTTCAATTGGCTCCAGTATTTTTCTGAGAGCTCCCAATGCTTTAACTCCAGCTCGGATTTCGCGGATCGGTAAAGGGCCGCTTCACGCAGGCTGTCGGTCAAATCCGCTGGCTTTGGAGTTTTTACGAGTTCCGAGAGAATCTGGGACGCCTCTGCGTAACGCTTTTCTGCGTAAGCGGATTCGGCGATATTTAGTTTTGCTTCAGCGGCAAACCGGGATGCAGGTGATTCTTTCAGAAGCCTTGCGAATATTGCGTCGGCTTCTGTCGATTTGCCTGCATCAATCAGGGCGTATGCCCATTCTGAGAGAATTTGATCGGTTTCTTTGATCTCTGGGGCGCCGGAATCTTTGGAGGCGACCAGCCGGAGTTTGTCGAATTCTTTGTAAGTCTCCGCGGAGTCTGCCGGCTTGCCCGTTCGGCTTAAAATTCTGGCTTTGTTGAGAAGTGCTTCTTGCCTCAAGCCTGGTCGAGGGTTTTTATCTGTGGCCAGAAGCTTCTCCAATTGAGCCAGTGCTTCTGCAGATTTGCCGGATCCAGAGAGAATTTTGGCGGCCGCCAACGAGGCTTCCTGACCGGTGGCCATATCACCTTCGGAACGCTCCGCAGAGCTTGCAAATGATTTAGCGGCATCTTCTGGCCGCTTAAGCTCTGTGTAGACGTATCCAAGGTCAGTATATGCTCGGGCCTGAATCTTTTTGTCAGGCGAAAGTTTCACCACCGTTTCCAGCCAGGTGGCTGCCAGATCGGCTGATTTTGCTTCCAGGGCAGATTCCCCAAGTCTTAAAAGGGTTGGGACCAGAGTGTCGCTTTTAGGATGATCCGCTGCCAGGCGTTTTAACGATTCGTCTGCTTCCGGTTTCTTGCCTGTTTCCCATTGGGCGATCGCCAGCCAGGACAGGGCGTGATCTGCCAACCGTGGGGATTTGGTTGTCAGATATTTCGATAATGCTTCAATCGCGTTTGGATACTTTTTCGATTCAAATGCTGACTGACCAAGAAGTAATAGAGTTTCTGGATTCTCGGTAGGCATGGCTTCGGCCCCGATGCCTGAGAGCAAAGCCTGGGCTTTATCGGATTGCCCAAGAGCCTGGTAAGCTAAGGCCAACTGATAAATGGCGGACGCTTTGAGGTCAGGGCGTTTGGCAGACTTTACGAGCGGTTCGAGTATTTCAACCGCCAGTTTGGGCTTCCCATCCGCAGATTCTATGC
>CAMCFM010000231.1 GCA_945874095.1 Candidatus Kuenenia stuttgartensis | reverse complement strand
CTGGATCTGATCGTCTGGCCTGAAACGTCGTTCCCGTTTCCGTTGATCGTCGCCGACCCAAAGCTTGATGAATCGGGATTCAAATCGGTGCTTGCAGAATATGTTGCCGAAACGGCGATCGAGGACTGGTACAAAAATCGTAACGAATCCCAAGCCATGATGGATGCCTGGGCCACCCAGACTCAGGCCCCGATCGTGGTCGGCGCAACAGCTTGGGATCTCAGCAGTTCAGGATTTCGCAAGTATAACACGGCCGCTCTTTTTGATTCTGGGCAGCCACCCCAGTATTACTACAAGATGCACCTCGTTCCGTTCGGTGAATACATCCCCTGGACAGAGACCTTCCCGTTCATCGCCGAGCTGGCCCCGTTTCCGCCCGACCAGCGTCCGAACCTGAAACATGGCGATCGGCCTCGCATTTTAAAACTTAAGAACCGTTGGAGCATGGCCCCTTTAATCTGTTTTGAGGATACGGTGCCACACGTAGTCCGCCGATTTTTCGCCCAAACCGGGTCCGATCCAGCCCCAAAAATTGACCTCTTCCTGAACATCTCCAACGACGGCTGGTTCAGAGGTTCCGAAGAGCATGAAGTCCACCTCTCGGCCAGCGTCTTTCGGTGCATCGAGAATCGAACCCCGATGATCCGAGCCGTCAACACAGGCATATCCGCTCTAATTGATGGAAACGGAACAATCGTCAAGGAGTCTCCGGCGGCTTTTGAAGAGGTGGTGACCGAGCAAGTCCCACTCGACGCAAGATTTTCCATATACAAGGTTTGCGGAGACCTGACCGGACTTTTCAGTTCGCTCGGATGTGTGATCGGCTGGTTTTGGATCAAAAAAGGCTAAGCCCAAAAAACTACCCACCTCGCAAAACCGCACCAAATTTCGACAAATCACCCATAATACCGAGATTATTTTCTCCTCGATATTTGCCTATCGCAATGTTTTATTGTAGATTACGACAGCCTATGTAGCCCTCCCAGATTGATGCTGTTGTGGTTCATTCCCGTAAATTTGGACAAAAAATGTCCTGAGGGGCTTGACCCGGAGTGATTTGGGTGGGATACGATGGATATACGAAACACGGATCGAGTTGGAATGGTTCACCTGACTGGTGAAGACTTCGGATAAAGGGGATCCCATGGGCAAGCTGGGCAGACGACTCGTCTTTGTGCTGTTAAGCCTGTCGCTGACGCTTATGGGAATTTCCCTGGCAGTCAATGCGACTGCTACCAACTGGAAGGGCAAACTGGCGAAGCAATCCGCCGAAAAAACCCGCCTGACCACTGACCTCGACATTCTGACCAAAGCCATTGAGGTTGAGCAGATCGAGATCAAGAACGCCCAAGAGCTGAAAGCTTCGCAGGATAAGTCTTACGGCGACAGGATCAGACAAGTCAATGTGGACCTCCAGAAGGCTAAAACCACTCTGGCCAAAACACATACAGACTATCAGGCCTCTCAAATCACGTTTCAGAACGACCTGAAAATTCAGGAACAAGTCACTGCCAATCTCCAAAAGCTCCAGGCTCAGATTGCCGCTTTAGAGAAGCAGAAGGCTTCGTTTGTGACCCAGAATGAAGAGCTTAACGATCTGGTCAGTCAGCTTGAGCGTGAAGTTCAGGAACTGACCCGCTCGGAAACGCTTCTGAAATCGAAATAACTCATCGTATGTGAGTTGTTGATCCCCCCAAACTATCGGTGTAGTTGCGGAAGTCCATAGAATCACTTAAACGTCGGGACGAGTGACCTGCCATGACCCAACTCGGAAAATTACTGGTCGTTGCCATCACGATTCTCGCGATGGTCTTCCTAGCCCTTTCAGGGGTGGTCTTCATGACCGTCGATAACTGGAAGGATAAAACCCTCGCCGAAACCAAGAAATTGCAGACCGCCCAAAGTGAACTGACCAAAGCCCAGGAAGCTTCGGCTCAGGCAGTCACTGAACTGGCGCGGCTGGTTGAAGAACATAAAAACGCGGTGGCCATCAAAGATCAGGAAATCAAAGATCTGGACGCCCGGATCAAAACAAAAGATACCGATCTTGCCCAAATACGCAAGGAATTGAGCGTGGCTCAACAAACAGCGACACTTAGTTCTACGGAATCCGGAACCCGCGTTGCGGAAACCGAAACCGTTCGAAACAGCCTCAAATCGGCTCAGGATCAAGCCAACGCACTGAAACTTCAGGAAGCAGACCTGAATCAGCGTGTGGTCGATCTTAGCAAGAATCTCGATACGGCTCGTAATGTAAACACCCGGCTTCGTGAAGAAGTGGCCACGCTCAGCACCACTCTCTCGAAGGCTGGACTGACGGCAGATGTTCGCAACGTCAAGTCTCTGTCAAATCCACCGGAAGTGGAAGGCATGGTCTCACGCGTTGATACGAGCTCGGATCACATCGAACTTTCCATCGGCGGTGACGATGGTCTGGTTCCTGGCCACGAACTGTTCGTCTTCCGACGCACTCCCCGAGCCCAATACGTCGGTAAGATTCGGATTATCGCAACGGATCCGGAACGTTCCGTAGCGACTGTTGTTGGCAAAACATATCTTGGCACTCGAGTTATGGAGGGTGACATTGTCTCCACCACGATCAAACCGCGGAGCTAAACCCGCAAAGGCTGCACCTGCCGCCAAGGCTAAAACCAGAGCTGGAAGCGGCCCTCGTAGCTCTTCCCCAGGCCTGTGGGATGAATATCACACCCTCCTGGCTGTCTCATTAGGTGCAATCGTCATCGGCGCCCTGATGCTTGTTCTGGTCCTCAATAAGTACGGGTTCGACACCTCCGCTAAAGGTGGATCAGCCCAGAACGCTCCAAGCCTGACTCAATCAGTGGCTTGAACCTGACTCACGCTTGAGTCGCTCAATTCGATGAATCTTTGATGGAGCGTGGCGATCTTAAAACATCGCCATGCTCCTCTCTCTATTGCAACCGCTCGTCTGATTTGGGGGGATGCACCAAAATGCGCATTGTCTTTGTGGCCTCCGAAGCCGTTCCATGGGCCAAAACCGGTGGTCTCGCCGACGTCGCAGGTGCACTGCCCGAAGCCCTCGCCGCACTGGGCCACGATGTCACATTGATTCTGCCCCACTATCGGGTCGTCGATCGGGTTGCACCTGCCCCTCAGTCCACCTCCTGGAGATATCAGGTTCCGCTCGGTGGAGGGCACGTCGAAGGCGGAGTCTCCATTGGCCGAACGCCTCACGGAACCGTGCGCGTTTTATTTATCGACCAGCCCCAGTTTTTCGACCGAGACGGAATTTATTCCGCCCACGGCGCCGACTATCCAGACAACCCCGCCCGTTTTCTCTTCTTCAGCCGAGCGGCCATCGAGGCCATGCGTCTGGCCGACGTTCGCCCCGACATCATCCATGTGAACGACTGGCACACAGGAATCCTGCCTGTCTATCTCCGCGAATTTTACTCCAGTTGCCCCGAAGTGGGCCACGCCGCCGTGGTCATGACCATTCACAACATGGCGTATCAAGGCCGGTATGGACAATGGGTGGTCCCACTTGCGGAGCTCCCCTGGAGCCTCTTCAACTGGCGCACTCTGGAATATCACGGGCAGGCGAATTTTCTCAAAGCCGGGCTGGCATCTGCCCAGAAAATCACCACGGTCAGCCCAACTTACTCCAAAGAAATTCAAACGCCTGAATACGGCCATGGCCTTGATTCGATGCTCAGGCACCGCGAGATGGACCTGGCCGGGATCGTCAACGGTGTCGACACCCGCGAATGGAACCCGGGCCGCGACCCGAATATTCCCAGCCACTACGACATTTCCAATTTCACGGAAGGCAAAGCCGCCTGCAAGGCTGTTTTTCAAAAGCAACTTGGCTTGCCGATCCGTCCCGAACTTCCAATGCTGGCACAGATTGGCCGCCTGGATTCGCAAAAAGGCTGGGACTTGCTCTTACCAGTGGCCCATGAATTTCTGAGGCGTGGAGACAGCCAGTTCGTCATCCTCGGCACGGGCGCATGGCATTATCAGGAAGCGTTGGCGAGTCTGGAGCGTCAATATCCGAATCAGATTCGCAGTTTAATGCAATTCTCATCCCCCTTGGCGCACCTGATTGAGGCCGCCGCCGATCTCTTTTTAATGCCAAGCCTGTATGAACCATGTGGCCTGAACCAGATTTACAGCCAGATCTACGGAGCGATCCCGATTGTACGTCGCACCGGCGGTCTGGCCGATACGGTGACGGATCCGTTTGACGCGACCACCGACAAACCAGCCACAGGCATCGTCTTTGATCACCCGGACCAGGCAGGCCTGCGCTGGGCGATCGACCGAGGCCTGAAGATCTGGAGAGACAAGCCAGTTCGAGATCAAATGATCCGAGCCGGCATGTCGAAGGACTGGTCCTGGCAGCGCAGTGCTGAGGATTACATCACAGTTTATAAATCGGCTATTAAAGCATTGGAGAGCGTGTGATCATGGTGAGACCGAGAACGGGAGAGACGCTGGTTCGGATGAATTGATCAGCGATATCCCCCGTTGGTTTTGGTAACTGAATGTATTTGCATTTCAGGCTCCAGAGGAGTCACCTATTAATAGAAATGTCCGAAGGACATCAACAAGCAACGACAAGACAGGTAGCTCGATTGGCAATAACCCCGGATTGATTTCCATATAGAAATTTATTTAATCTTTGGGGCTCCAGAGGAGACACCTATTAATAGCCATGTCCGAAGGACATCAACAACCAACGACAAGAAACCGAAAAAAAATTTCTCCCACCCCCTTCATCGATCCGCTCCGACTTTTCTACTATAATCATCCACGACCCTCAAACCACTCCACCTCCAACAGCGACCCCAAAAAACATGAACACACTGCTGATCTGGCTCAGCGCATTCACTCTGAGTGCCGGCCTCGAACGTCCTAATGTGGAATATAAAATCTTTCAATTTCCGGCCAACCAGATCCCCCGGATCGACGGCGATCCCTCCGACTGGTCCATCGTCCCTGACTCCTACTCCATCGGCTCCGACCAGCTTAAAGACACCGTCGGCGGCTTCGGCGAAAAACGCGACCCTAAAAATCTCGACGTAAAGGTCAAAGTCGGCTGGGTCAAAGGACTCAACCAATTGTATTTTCTCTACGAAGCCTACGACAATTACTGGGACTTCGCCAAAACCGATCTCCATAATGACATCTTCGAAGTTGTCATCGACGGCGACCTCTCCGGCGGGCCCTTGATCCGCCAGTTTCATCCGAATTTAAAATTGAAAGACAAACTCGAAACTCACCCCCTGTTTCATGGCATTCATGCCCAGAATTATCACATCTTTACGCCCGCCGAAGGCAAAGACTGGGCCATGGTCTGGGGCTCCCAACCGTGGATCAAAGATCTGCCCTGGGCCAATGCCGCCACGAAATACAACTTCAAACACGGCGAAAATGGCAAGCTGACACTCGAATTTTTTGTAACCGCCTTTGATTACGCGCCTCCCGATCAAGCCCGGGCCGTGCAATCGAAACTCGAGGAAAACAAGGTCATCGGCATGTCGTGGTCGATCCTCGATTACGACGACGAAAAATCCGAACGCTTTAGCGCTTTCTGGAACCTCTCCCATAAAACCACCATGTACGGCGATGCCTCCGATCTGGTTGCATTTCGCCTGATGCCGCTCGAAAAAAGCCTTCGCAAGCCCATCGAAGCCAACTGGAGCTTCCAGGTAATCAGCCCTGCCGACCGACTTGTTGCATTTCATGACCAATCCTATGGCAATATCAAGTCGTGGAAATGGGATTTTGGTGACGGCACCAACTCCACCGATAAGAACCCCCAGCATACTTATAAAAAGCCCGGCGAATTTGTGGTCACACTCTATGTGGAAGGCCCAGAGGGCAAATCACGCCGCTCCAAAGTCTGGGATGTGACACTGCCGTAATCACAAGCCATGACTTTATATCTGTCTGGCGAGTAACGCAAGCCGCCCGATCGCTTGTTTTTCAAGCGTTCGGGCCCGCTCGCGCGATAATCCGAGTTTCTGGGCCACAGCCAGTAATTGCATTGGCTCTTTACCCCCAAGCCCGAACCGGAATTGAATCCATTCCGATTCTAATGGGTCGAGTAATTGCATCCCTTGAAATATCCGCTCAAGACAGTCCGACTCATGGAGTTGATCGTCCACCGACCGGGCCCGATTGTCAGGCAACACCTGCTCAAGGCTGATTTCATTGTTCTGATTTAATTCCTGGAAACTCGGTATAGCTCGATTTAATTTTAAAGCCCAAAATACAATCCTTGATTTTTCCCTGGTCAAGTTTAATGCCTCTGCCACCTCCTGATCACTTGGCAATCGTCCCAAACGATCCGTCAGAACCGCCGATGCACGATACCATTTCGCCATCAAACTCACCAGATAAGCTGGCAATCGAACAGTTCTGCCCTGGTTAATCACCGCCCTGCGCATCGATTGTTTAATCCAATACACCGCATATGTGCTGAACCTGGTCGGAACTTCGTGATTAAATGTTTCCACAGCACGCATCAGACCAAGATTTCCCTCCTCAATCAAATCCTCAAGCGAAACTCCCCTACCGAAATAAAGTCTGGAAACTTTCACCACAAGCCTGAGATTTGAGCGAATCATCATGTCGCGGGCCGCAGGATCTCCTTCAGAAACTTTCTGCCCAAACTGCTTTTCCTGAACGGCTGTCAAAAGTGGAATGGACTGGATTTCCTGCAAATATTGCTTAATGGACGCCGATTCTGGCAACCTCGAGATGATCGGTTCATGAGTAGTCGTTTGCACGATTCGCCAGCCTTTTCCACGAAATTTGATGGGTCACACGGAACATACGACATCCAGTCATCACATGGGAACTCGACCGTTTTTTTTCCACGTTCTCGATCAGACACAACTAAGGTCGGGTTGTAACGATTAATCAAGATCTGCCAGCAATTCTTGCCCTGATCGTGGTTGACAACGTGGAAATCGTTCGTCGTCTGGTCGATTTAAGAGGGGTAAGCGTCCGGCAGGAGAACGCCGGCGGATCGACTTTACCGATCAC
>CAMCFM010000230.1 GCA_945874095.1 Candidatus Kuenenia stuttgartensis | reverse complement strand
GTCCACAAAGGTACGTGGTGGCCCGGTGCCGATCTCAAATGATCGACGGAACCGGGCTTAGGGAATACCGGTGCGAATCCGGAACGGCCCCGCCGCTGTGACTCGATGCTGACAGGCGGCACGATTGTAAAGATCTTGCCGGCCATTGTTTGCTTAACATGTTTGGAAACAAACATTTAAGAGCGAATGAGAAGGCCCGCCGCCCGAGTCGAGGAGTCAGAAGACCGACCCGTACTTTTTGTCGAAGGCCACCTGCGCGGGCGGGTGTTTCGGCGTGGTTCGTCAATGGTCTCGTATCTTGACGGTGGACTGATGACTCCTATGGAATGCTTCACTTTTTGCCCCCTGGGTAAATGGTTACCGCGCCGTATTTGTTTAAGTCTGCCAGACAACGGCCCCGACTCTGTGGAAAAAAAGAATTTTGAAAGTCCTCTGAAGTGACCGAATCGGCCACCCCCTCCAGAACTCTCAGAATTCGACGAACCGGGGCATCGCTAATTCGTAGAAGGATAGAACCCAATGCCGTGCGAAAGCACGCGTGGATCATGGTTACCCACCGGTCGGGCAGGACCTGGGAGTGATCGTTTCGGATTCACGCTGATAGAACTTCTGGTCGTCATTTCGATTATCGGAGTGCTGGTGGCCCTCACCATGCCGGCTCTGTCGTCGGCCCGAGAGTCGGCCAGAAGAGCCTTGTGCCTCCAGAATTTAAAACAAATAGGCGTCGCCATGCACGCCTATCACGAACAGTCCCGGATATTCCCTCCAGGATGTGTTCAATATCGCCTGAAAAACAAGCCTCAAAACAAGCAACTGGCGTGGTCCCTGTACATCCTGCCCAATCTGGATCAGAAAAATCTCTATAACGCCACAAATCTCTATCAGGCGTTCGACAGCCCAACCAACACCACGGCAGGATCGACCATTTTGGCCGTCTATCAATGCCCAAGCAGTACCCGCAAAACACCTCTGGCTCAGGGCAGGGGGCCTTGCGATTATGGAGGGATGAACGGCGAGCGAATCATCTCGCCCAACAATCCGCCCAAAGGCACCATGCTGACCGACCAAAGCGTGAGCCTGACCATGATCCGCGACGGGGCCAGCCGAACCATCCTGATCGCCGAGGATTCAATCAATCCCGACGGTCAGTGGATCAACGGGCTCAATATCTTTGATCAGGCATTTGCCATAAATCAAGGTCCAGCCTTTGAAAACGACATGCGCAGCCGCCACCCCGGCGGTGCCCAATGTCTGATGGCCGACGGATCCGTCAAATTCCTGAAACAAACCGTTGACCTCAAAGTTCTGGCCGCTCTCTGTACCAGAGCTGCCCGTGAAACGATCAGCGACAGCTCATACTAAGCTGATCCTGACTGCCAATCCTTATGGCCATCCATCAGATGAGTCATGACACGTCTACATATCCACAGCCATCACATATCGAGAGAATCTCATATCCATGCCCGTCAATACCATTCGTATAAATAAACAAGCATCCTTTATGAATATCACCATGCTTATATCAGCATGTATTTTATTCAGTGGTTCAGCTCATGCGGCTACCATCGATTTTTCAAGCCTTTCACTGGCACCTGCCAGCTATTGGAACGGCTCGAACAATGCTGGCGGATTCACAGCAGGTGGAGCGTTTTTCAACAACTCGTATTACTACGACACGACATATAACTATGAATCGTGGACCGGATTCGCCTATTCCAACATCACCAACACCACCACCACAGACTACACCAACCAGTATTCTGCGATCACCGGTGGAGGCATTCTGGGTGCTGGCTCAAATTATGCGATGGCGTTTGGGGCTGGCCCCAATGACTCGTTTATCGACCTGCCTGATGCGAACAGGCCTGACGCCATGACCATTACCAACACCACCTATACCTATTACTCCATGCTCAATGGCGATCAGTTCGCCAAAAAGTTCACCAGCTCTGACTGGTTCCTGCTCACCATCACTGGCTATGCAGGAGCAGGGGCCACCGGCTCCATCACCGGAGTGGTCAATACCTATCTCGCCAACAATGGGACCATATTGAACTCCTGGAAATCTGTCAGCCTGACCGGCCTTGGCTCCACCACCAAAAGCCTTGGTTTTGAACTGACCAGCACCGACAATGGGACTTATGGGATGAACACGCCGGCCTATTTTGCGCTCGGAGCCGTTCAGATTTCGGCCGTTCCGGAACCCTCCACCACCATCATGGCCGTGGCTTCGGCCGTTCTGGCTCTGGTCATCAAAAAGCGTCGCCAGATCGCTTAAACTACGCCCTTCCCTGATTTTCTGTGCGAAAAATACACGGGTTCGGCTTGCCACTCCGGCCCGTGCTTTCTAATCTGTTTGTATATCCATATACATTGTGGAATCCAAAATCGAAGGATCGACAAAGAACCGCCCTCATCTTACAGGGCCCACTTTTCAGGACTAATACCGTGCGGAAACCGAGTCATCATTTACTGTCAATGAACAACATCCGTCATGCCCGACTCGCCTCCGCAGCTCTTTTCTGGCTTCTCGCAGGGTCTTCGACGACCGTTTTCGCCCAAAATCCGCCCGCCGGAAATCTGGCCCAGGAGTATGGCTTTTTACCCGTCGAAATTTACAAGTTTGACAATCGCATGTCGAACCTCACTCTGGCCGACCTCGACGGCGACAAAATCGACGATGTGATCATCTCCAACAACGGCCGATCGCGGATCGACGTGCTTTACAGCGACCAGAAAATCGAGCCTGACACCGAAGAAACCGAACGCGGAGTGAACACGCCTGCTTATGACAAGCGGATGCGATCGCGTCGATATTCTGTCAACAAAGAGATCGTTGGTCTGGTAGCAGCCGATTTCAATGGCGATGGACGTCAGGATCTCGCCTATTACGGCACTCCAGCCGCCGTGGTTGTACTGATCAATGAAGGCGCCGGAAAGTTTGCCGAACCGGTTGTTCAAGAGCTTGGAGATGGTGTCGCCACTGGCTCAGGGCTCGGTTCAGGCGACCTCAATCGCGACGGTCTGGCCGATATTGTTCTGCTTCGTGAAAACGAACTGGTCGTTCTCACTCAGCTCAAAGGCGGCCGGTTTGGAGATCCTGTCCGGCTCGGCCACTCGGCCATCCGACCCCGCATGATGAAAATCGCCGATTTTGATGGCGACGGCGGTGATGATTTGATCGTTCTTGGTTCCTCCGAAGATCAACCCGTTCACTTGAGACTCTCCACACCTGCCTCCAAAACTGCCTCGACGGAAGGTGGCTTGAATCTCGGCCCGGAACGTCGATTGAAAATGGATCAGGTCCGTGCCATCGGTTTTGCCGACCTCGACAACCGACCTGGCCTGGAATGGATGTCCGTCAATAATTCCACCGGTCGCGGGCATGTCCTGAAGCTGACTGCTCCTGCCGCTCAAAATGGCACCGCTCCCACCTCATCCGTCGATCAGAATGACGTCATGGCCCGGTTTGGGGCAATTTTCGATTACCCACTGCCATCTGCTGAAGGCCGATCCCGATCGCTCGATTCCGGGGATCTCGACGGCGACGGTCTGATGGAAGTCGTGGTCACCGACCCTGAAGCGGCCCGCGTCATCGCCTTCCGGCGCTCTTCAAACACCTCCGAGAGTTTCGACATCGGTATCCAGTCCCCCAGCCTGATCGGTGTCCGATCGATCCGCGTTGGCGACATGGACGGCGACCGAAAGGCTGAAGTCTACGTCCTTTCTGAGCGTGAGAAGCAGATCGGTCGTGGTGTCTGGCGCGATGGCCAGCTCACCTTTCCAGCCCCATTGGCACTTGCGGGCGGCGATCCAATCGCATTTGAACTGGCCGATATTGACGGAGACCGTCGCCTGGAGCTGATCTATGCCGCAAAGTCAAAGACTGACGGCAAGGAACGGACCAGCCTTCACGCCCTGAAATGCGACTCCAAAGGCAACTTCTCAGCCAGTGCCTGGCCCGGCGGTGTGGCTCAGATTGTCCTCAAGGAAAATGTCGCCCCGGAGCAGATTCAGGCCCTGGATGTGAACGACGACGGCCTCTCCGACCTCCTCCTCACTGGCAACTATGGCTCGCCCACGCTCCTTGTCAGCCGCAAGGCTCAGCCTCCAATAGACTTGGCGAATCTTGGCCCACTGGCCTCAGTCAACCGTTCATCGGTGCGAACTGTCATGATGGACGGCAAGCGCGTCCTGATGGTCGCCCAGAACAACTTCGCCCGCGTGGTCGGACTCGACTCCGAAAATCGCTGGCAGATTCGCGACCAGTTCAATGCCTCAGGCGCATCGGCCTCGATTCAGGGCGTCTCGGCGCTGAACCTTGACGGCAACAGCAAGACCGATCTGGTGCTTTATGATCAGGATAAAAAGGCCATCGAAGTCATTCTGCGAAGCGATTCGGGCGTGAAGTCGGCCGGTTCGATATCGCTCGGAAATCTCGAGTTCCACGGCTTCCGAACCGCCGATTTCGGTGGCGATTCACGCCCTGACCTCCTGATTGAAGGTGCTGGCCGGTTCAGCGTTCTGGTCCTTGGTGCAAAGCCTTACCATCTCAAGATGTTGGCCACCTATGAAACCACCGAACGCCGTAGCAGGCTGGGCGATGTGGTGGCCGCCGATCTGGGCGGGCCAGCCGGAACCGACATTGCCTGGATCGACATCGGCGATCACTCCATCCACATCACTGCTGCACTCCAAAAGACCGACGGCACGCTTGATCTGCGTAAGGCCTTGAGCTTCAAGGTTTTCGAAGAGAAATCATTCCGCGATGTCCGCAGTATGGGCGAGCCTCGCGATGTGGCCACTGGCGATGTCAACGGAGACCGCCTGGCCGACCTCGTCATGATCGCTCACGACCGGATCCTGATCTATCGTCAGGACAACGGCAGCAGCCCACCTTCAGCTGTCAAGCCAGTCCGCTCGGCAAACGCTGCTGCGGCGACCATTGTGAAACCGATACCTAAGCCTTCAGGCGGCTGATCCACCAAAAAAAAGGCACGATCTGGAAGCGTCTGTTATGGTTGATTACGAGTCATAGAAAAAAGTCCTGACAGGTGAATCTGCCGTGCACGTCCTCTTCATCCATCAAAACTTTCCCGCCCAGTTCGGCCACATCGCCGCCCAGCTTGTCAAACGCGACGGCTGGCGGGCGACCTTCGTTTCGCAATCTGCCCCAAATCTGGGCCAGACTCAAACTGCCGGGATTGAGCGTGTCACCTACACCATCAAAGGTGGGGCCACCGAAGCGAACCATTACTGCTCGCGTACTTTTGAGAACGCAATCTGGCACACCCACGGCGTTTACGAAGCTCTGGCAGCCCGGCCCGACATCAAGCCCGACCTGATCGTGGGCCACTCCGGATTCGGCTCCACCCTCTTTCTACGTGAGCTTTACGGCGATATCCCGATTATCAACTATTTCGAATATTTTTACGCCCCTCGAAACTCCGACATGGACTTTCGCAAAGACTTCCCCAACGTCCCTTTAGACTCGCTCAGAGCCAAAGCCCGCAACGCCACCCTGTTGCTCGACCTGGACAACTGCACCGCCGGCTATTCGCCGACAAAGTGGCAAAGGGACCGCCTCCCAGACCGATATCACGATAAAGTGGATGTGATTTTTGACGGCGTGGACACCCAGATCTGGAAGCCCATGCCGGATGCCCCCAGGATTCTCCAGAATCGCCAAATCCCTGCCACCACAAAGATTGTGAGCTACGCCACCCGTGGGATGGAATCCATGCGCGGGTTCGACATCTTTATGAAAGCTGCCAATCGGGTGGCCAAACGCCGCAAGGATGTCCTGTTTGTCATCGCAGGTCAGGACAGGGTCTGCTATGGTGGCGACACTCGACACACCAACGGTAAAACGTTTAAGGAATGGGTCCTGGCTCAGGAAGAGTTTGACCTGAACCGATTCTGGTTCACCGGCCTGCTTCCGCCCATGGAACTGGCCCGGCTTTTCACTCTGACCGATGTGCATGTCTATCTCACAGTTCCGTTTGTCCTAAGTTGGTCGCTGGTCAACGCCATGGCATGTGAGGCCACCATTCTGGCATCCGACACAGGCCCTGTGCGTGAGATGATCACTGATGGAGAGACGGGCTTGATGTGCGACTTCTTTGATGTGGACGCCATGGCGGCTAAAATCGAGTCAGTGCTTGAGAAACCGTCTGATTACAGCCATCTCGGGCCCAATGCAGGGCGAAAAGTGCAAGAAAACTTCAGCCTTGATGTGTGCTTGCCGAAGCTCCGCGATTACTATGCAGAAGTGGCCAGTCGGGCGAGCCTGTGAGATTTTCTCAAAAATGGTGACCCGGATCACGCGTTTCGGATCGAACAAAACGGATCTCTTGGAATAATGGAAGTGGTGCCAGGTGCTTGAGTTACTGAGCCAGCCGGAAACGTACATCAGTCTTGTGAGCCTGACACTGTTGGAAGTGGTTCTGGGGATCGACAACGTCCTCCTGATCTCGATCCTTTCCGGCCGTCTGCCGATGGATCAGCGAGAAAAGGCCAGAAAGCTCGGCTTGTTAGGGGCCTTGGTTACACGTCTGGGGCTACTCTCGATGGTCTCGTATCTGGCCAAGCTGACAAAGCCTCTGGTAGAGATTGGGAGTTGGGATGTCACAGGCAAGTCTCTACTTCTCTTGGTGGGTGGCTTGTTCCTGATCTGGAAAGCGACCAAAGAGATTCATGAAAAGATTGACCTGAAGCACGAGCATGGGCATCAGCCGAGCCTGGGCCGGAAGGTCACACTGACAAAGGTGGTCTGGCAGATCATGATTTTGGATATCATTTTCTCGCTCGACTCCGTAGTCACAGCGGTGGGCATGGCCAAGGCGATTTCAGTGATGGTGACTGCAAATATTCTGGCACTGGGTGTGATGTTGCTGGCATCGAAGCCGATCGCCGATTTTGTCGAAAATTACCCGTCGATAAAAATCCTCGCATTGGCATTTCTGATGACGGTAGGGATTGTGTTGGTAAGCGAGTCGTTTGAGATCGAGATTCCCAAAGGATATGTCTATTTCGGGATG
>CAMCFM010000229.1 GCA_945874095.1 Candidatus Kuenenia stuttgartensis | reverse complement strand
CGGATCGGCGAAGAAAATCATTGAAACCACACCTTTGAAATCAGGCGAATTGAATCAGCCAGTGGATCTTGGTGAGATCATGGTGGAAAGGCAGGTTCAGAAGCCACCCGTCAAGGTGGAGAAACCGAAAGAGGGTGGAGCGGTGAATGTAAAGCCTGTTTCAACTCCAATACCAACCATGAAAATCGGCGGGGTAGTGGTGGATGAATCGGTCAAGTTAAATCAGGTGAAATCAAGGAAGTGAATATCGAGATGAAACTGTGAATAAAAAAATGCCGCCAAAGTATCGGCTTTGGCGGTTTGATATTAATCTTCGGCCATTTGGCGGGCCATGGATTGAAACATCTTTCTTGATTTTCGCTTGATCATGGCGATGATCAGCGGTGAGATGAGTTTCAAGAAGAATGAAAATCGCGATGCGACCAGCTTGGAATGATAGTCGAGACGCGTTTTATCACCTTCCGCGGTCAGTCGGTATTCGACCTCAACCCTCCCACCGGGGGCCAGATCCTCAGCCACAATGGAAAGCGTAAAACGCTTTGGGTAAGCGACTTCCGGCATCGTGGCCTGATACGTCTTGAGTTTTTTGCCCTCAAGCATAATCATCGTCCAGCGCGAGCCGGCTTCACAGACCGTTCCCTCGTCCGTGCGTTTGAGCGATTGCAGGCCGGTCATCCAGCGTTTCTGGAAACTCTCTTCCGTGAGCCATTTCCACGATGTTTCGATATTTCCCGGAAACATGATGGTCAATTCAATCGGTTTCATTTCCTGCACGATATTCGCCCTTTGAATTTCATGGAATAAAGGCTCGATGGTTACAATAACCGATCGAGCCTTTAATTAGATAGGCACCATCAGCTGATTATTCAGCCTTCGCTTTGGGCTTAACAGGCTTGCTGCCAGGCTTTGGGTCGAGGTTTTGTGCCAGTTCGTCGGCTGTGACTTTGCTGACGACTCCACCGGCAGGCACTTCGATTTTGGCTGTCCAGAGGATTGCATTAAGCAGAAGTTTGCGCTGATCGTCGTTGCCCCAGCCTTTGTGGTAGTGGCCACCGCTGAAGCCGAAGCCACGGCCTCCATCGGTACGTTCTACAGCCCAGCCGACGTGCTGAGGCTCGCCGTTGGCAATAGCTTTACGGACATGGGGATTGCCGCTGTGGGCGCCATCTGGGCGGTCGAGTGTAGAGACGGGTGGGAGGTCGGTGAGAATGGTGGTTACGCCGTCCATTTTATCACGAAATCGCATATGATAATACCATTCGTCGTTGGTTGAGAATGGATTGACACCGTTGGTCACAGGATGCTTGGGCAGGGCCTTGAAACTGGCTGTCCAGTGCGGATTAACCGACCAGTGAGGCTCAAAATATCCGCCCAGCCATTCCTTAAATTCAGGTCCGCCTTTATTGGCTTGCACTTCCACGGCATAGTGAATGCAGACGAGGCCGGCTCCACGTTTCATTTCCGATTGCAACTGCTTGAGGTGATCGGCTTGCACGGCAGGGTGACCGCCGCCTCCATCGGCATAAAACACAATGGTGTCGGCTTTGTGGAGTTCATCAGCGGTTGGCCATTCTCCGGAAAGATGGGTCACAATATTTAAATTGGGGACATTTTCTTTGAGGCATTTGCCCAAAAGCAAAATGCCGGCGTTGTGTTCGTGATCGCCTGGGCCGTGGCTGGGCTTGCCGGCAAGCAGGAGAACGGTTTTGGTATCGGCGGCCATCGAGGCTGTGGTGATTGCAAACAGGCCGATGGCCCAAATGCAATTCATGAAGGTTTTACGAATGGTGGACATGATGGAATAGAAGCTCCCGGGTTGATTTTTGAAGACGAGGTGGGTTACAACAGAGATTATCCGAAATTCAGGACCGTTTGCCAACCATATTTCAGCCATAATGGCTGGATGCGTTTGATTGGCAGGCGATGACGCGGAAGGGTGAATGGGGCTCATGAGCAGCACGGATTCGCTGGTGGAATGGTTGGTGGAGTCGTCTGAGAGTGAGGGGAAAGTCCGGTTGACGGACGTTCCTACTCTGCGTCTGATTCTTGAGAAAACGATTGGTGACGACCGCCTGTCACACTCAGAAAAGCTGGTCTTGCGAGACTTGATCTGGGATCAAAAACCGGACGAAACCCGTCTGGCGGTGTTGCGAAGGGCGGCTTTTGACCTGGTCGCCGAGCGGATCGACGACTCGGATCAGAGGGAGCGTCTGGAGTGGCTTCATGATCTGGTGGAACTGCTCACTCCACGCCGTGAACCCGCCGGGAAGGTGCGTGAAACACATCCGCAAGTCCTCTTTAGCCCGAGGGATGCGTGTGCGGAGCGAATCTGTGCGATGATTCAGGGCAGCAAACAAAAAATGGATCTTTGCGTCTTTACGATCACCGATAATCGGCTGACAGAGGCCGTGGTGAAGGCTCATCAGAGGGGTTTGAAAGTCAGGCTGATTACGGACGATTTAAAGAGCGAGGATCTCGGTTCTGACATCGAGCAGATTGCGGCCTCCGGAGTCCCGGTGAAGGTCGACAGGAGCCCGTTCCACATGCACCACAAGTTTGCGATATTTGATGAAAAGACTGTGATTACAGGGAGTTATAACTGGACAAGGAATGCTGCGAACGAGAATCAGGAGAACGTTCTGGTGACGCACGACGAGCGGATTGTGCGCCCATTTGCAGGCGAGTTCGAGCGTCTGTGGGCGAGGCTTGAGCCGTTGTAAGATTGGCAAAAAATGATCGGACTGGCCTGATTTTTGATATGATGGCTTGGAAAGAACGGTGATCGACGCGCGAAGTTGGAGCGAGTGACCATGCGGGACTTGAACGAAAAAGGGACCCAAACGATGGATGGATTAGTGGAATCGCATCGACTTGACACGCACCAGAAGGCTCTGCGAATTAATCTGGATAATACAAAATATGGGACATTTGCCGAAATTGGGGCAGGGCAGGAGGTGGCCCGATGGTTCTTTCGGGTGGGAGCAGCGGCTGGAACGATTGCCAAGAGTATTTCGGCGTATGACATGACGGTTTCAGATGCAATTTACGGGCATACAGGGCGATATGTAAGCCGGGCGAGGCTGGAGCGGATGCTTAGTTATGAGTATCAACTCATGGTGGAACGATTGTCGGAGAAGCGTGGTGGTGATACCCGTTTCTTTGCATTTTCAAATACTGTGGTAGCAAAGAGTTATTCACGTAAAGACAATTTTCACGGATGGATGGGAATTCGGTTTCAGCATCAGCCGGGGGCTGAGCCATCGCAGATTGTATTGCATGTGACATTGCTGGATAAAGAGAATTTGCCTCAGCAGGAAGTGATTGGAATTCTGGGCGTAAATCTCATTTATGGGGCACTTTATGAAAATGAAGATCCTGTCAGTGTGATGAAAAACCTGTTGCACGACCTGACAAACGATCGTGTGGAAGTGGATCTGATTAAATTCACAGGGCCTGCATTTAAAGGGGTGGATAATCGCTTGATGAGCCTGGAACTGGTACATCACGGGCTTTCACCGGCGGCAATGTTTACATCCGATGGCGAAGTTGCATTACCGGCGGAAGAGTTTCACAAGCGGCCAGTACTGGTAACGCGTGGGAGCTTTCGACCCATTACAAATGTTACTGTTGATATGATGGGCTGTGCGCTGGCCCAGTTTGTGCAGGAGCCACGCAATGAGGTGCAGGATATATTGGTAGTGACCGAGATGACTTTAAATAATCTGGTGGAAGGTGATGCGATCAATACTCAGGATTTTCTCGACAGGGTCGATATTCTGGCCACTTTGGGAAGACCGGTGTTGATCACGAGTTTTGGCGAATTTTATCGGCTTGCAAATTATTTGCAGAGGTATACATCACAGATGGTAGGACTGGTGATGGGCGTACCGACATTAAGGCAGATTTTTGAGGAGAAATATTATGCGAATCTGGCGGGCGGAATTTTGGAGTCGTTTGGACGGCTATTCAAGAACGACTTGAAGCTTTATGTATACCCGATGCAGGATGCAGCCACAGGTGCTGTGATCACAGTGGGGAACTTGCGGGTGGCTCCTCAATTGCAACACCTGTACAATTATTTGAGTGAAAATCAGCATATTCAGGCCATTCGCGATTATAAACCTGATAATCTGCGAATATTTTCGCGAAATGTTTATAAACGGATGCACGAAGGTGACCCGACGTGGCTTGACGACGTGCCTCCGGGCGTAGGGCTTTTGATCTGTCAAAGGCGGCTGATGGGTTACGATCCAGCCGTATTTACAGAGGATAAACCCAAGCCAAAGAAAACTCGAAAACGATAGTTCCGACATGTCCAGACAAAACCAGATACAGGAGAACACTCAGATGCAATTGAGCACAAACCGACGGAATTTCATGAAAACAGGGGCTGGACTGATTGCTGGAATTTATTCCATCCATTCAGGAACCAGTTTGAAAGCGGCTGATGATCGCAAACCTTATCGGATTCTAGGTGCTGATAAAGGTTCGGTGGCGATTATTGATGAGAGTGGGAAGGTGGAGTGGAAATATGCAAACAAGGCTGAGGCTCATGATTTGCATTTGCTGAAGAATGGAAATATTCTGCTACCGGTGAGCCGTACTAAAATTGTGGAAGTGACGCCTGACAAGAGCATTGCGTGGTCGTATGAAGCCAAGTACAAACCTGGATATCAGGGTGGAATTGAAATTCATGCATTTCAGCCTTTGCCAGATGGACGGGTGATGGTGGCTGAGTCTGGCAATAAGCGAATTGTGGAAGTGGACAGGGATGGCAAGGTTGCATTTGAAATGGAATTGACGGTGGATCGACCTCATCCGCACAGGGACACTCGATTGGTCAGGCGGATGGAGCATGGAGGCTATTTGGTGTGCCACGAGGGTGATGGCAAGATTCGCGAATATGACCGATCAGGAAAAGTGATCTGGACTTATGAAATGGAACTTGGAGGCAGGCCGAGGTCTGAAGGACACGGGCCGGAGGGGCATGGAATGGAAGTCTATAGTGCAATTCGATTAAAAAATGGCAATACTTTAATTGGTGGAGGTAATAATAATCGAGTTCTTGAGGTCGATAAATCAGGCAAGATTGTCTGGCAAATTGATCAGAAGGAATTAAAGGGGATCGTATTGGCGTGGGTTACTACGGTCACAGCCCTTCCGAATGGGAATGTGATTGTGGGGAATTGCCATGCAGGGTCTGGTCAGCCACAATTGTTTGAGGTGACACGGGATAAGCAGGTTGTCTGGAAGATGGAGAATTTTGAGACGTTCGGGAACGGATTGGCTTCGTCACAAATCCTGAATTTGCCGGATGGATCGATCCGTTGATCGTTTGATATGAGAAACAAGCCCGAAACAAGAATCAATCGAGTTTCGGGCTTTAATATCATCGATTTAACGAATCGTTACTTCCCTAATGCTTTTTTGATCACGGGTTCCATTTCCAGAGCCTGTCGGTAGAAGCCGAGGTCGGTTGGGTGGGAGGCATCGACGGTTCCGTCATTGTCATCGCCCAGCAGATTGTCGCCGTTGATATAATACAAATTCTTTACCCCGGATTTGATCAGCGAATCATAAGCATTTTTAAGTGCAGCGTGATTGGCTGTATGAAAATCATTGCGACTTTTCAGGATCCATGAATTTGTATTTCGGCGATCTTCGACGAGAATAATCGGGGTTTCCGGGCGGGCGGCACGCAATTGCCGAACGAGCGGAGCGGTGCGTTCCGTGACAAGTTCAGGGCCCATGTTTGGGAGGCAGTCGATGACATATGCTGCGGCATCGAGTTTGCCCATCATTTCATTAACACCGGTATCCATACGGCCATTTCCGGAAAATCCGAGATTTAAAATAGGCAGATTCAAACGTCGCCCCAGAATCGCGGTATGAATCATTCCAGGACGGCTGGAGCTGGCTCCGTGGGTGATGGATGTGCCGTAAAATACCAGAGGCTTCGGGCGTGGAGAATGGCCTTGGAATTGGGCGTTTTTGAGGGTTCCGATTTCGAGTTTTTCGATACCGTTATAAAGTGGCAGATATAATTGAAACTCGCGGCTCTGTTTTGGAATTCCACTGATGAGCACGGTTTCGACATTTTTTCCGGTCGGCTGGCTGCAATAAACCCATCGCCAGACGCCTTTGTCATCCTGAGCGTAAAGATCTGTGCCAGAAGCACCTGTGGCGGGCATGTGGGGCATGGCCAGGCGATCGTTGCGAAGTGTATATCGCACGGCGATGGTCGTGCTGTCGGATTGAAACCGGGCCATCATTCCGGCAGAATCGCGGCTCAGGCTCCAGACAGGAGCGGGAATATTCTTTTCCACTTCGGAAGGAAACCGGTCGTAATATCGAAGTCGTTTGAGGTCAGACCATTCGCGACCTTCGAGCCCGAAGTCTTCGACATTGTGCCAGGCAAGATCAAGGGTTTTTGCGGCAATTTTTTTCTTGGCGGAAGGTTTGGTCTTTTCAGCCGGTTGCTGAGCCAATGCAATCTGAGATGTACTGGCTAAACCGAGGCTGAGGGCGGAGAGTTGTTGAAGCAGGCTGCGGCGATTCATTTTGAGTTGATCCTGTTGGGGATGATTGGCGGAGGAGTTTGAGTGGACCTCTATTTTGAATGGTTTTGGGTTGAGATTCAAGAGATGTCGCAAGAATAATATCAGGTCTTTTGATTTATGGCCCAGTTGCGATGGTAATTATGAGTGAGGTTGTGTATATTGGGTGAATTACTCCGAATTCGGAATTCAAAAATAGGAAGTTGTGGTGGACGAGATGGCAATCCCGGATTATCAGACTCTGATGCGGCCAATTTTAGAGTGTCTGGCGGATGGAGAGGAGCATGTATTACGTAAGCTCATCGATACATTATCGAATCAATTTCAATTAACGGATGAAGAACGAATGTTGCGCATACCGAGTAATCAGCAAACTTATATTTCAAATCGAGTGAGTTGGGCGCGTTCTCACATGCGTGCGGCAGGGTTGATTGAAAACCCTAGACGTGGTATCGCCCGATTGACAGAGCTTGGAAGACAGCA
>CAMCFM010000228.1 GCA_945874095.1 Candidatus Kuenenia stuttgartensis | reverse complement strand
AATTACTTGCTTTTTGGCAACAGTAGCGATTGCAACGCTTCTACAACCTCCAATCTGGCGTCAATCACGACGACCATCTGGAACTACGACACCTACATTTTGGCAGATTCTACAGACGATAGTGCGGATGTATCAGGACAAGGCAAACTGTGGACGATTTTAAACCTGTCGATCTCTGGATTGGCTGCTGGCCAATATCAGCTCACGATGGGTTCTAGCACGTGGGCCAGTTCTACGATTTCATCAACTCCGATTACAGATTCAATGACTCTAGGTGGTCTGATCACAGTGACTTCTGTTCCTGAGCCATCCACAATGGCAATTGCGTTTCGGCACTCATTCTGATGGCTCGCCGTCGCAAGCAAACGATTGGTTGAAACCGCCTTGGAATCAATCTTGATTTGAAGCGAACTGATGAAGGCCCCTCTGCTTCAAGCGAGGCCTTGACTTTTTTAGTTACAGGCGAGAAATAACTTCCAGTTTTTGGGGGGATTTGGGCTCTAGAAGCGACACCTATTCATAGCCATGTCCGAAGGACATCTGCTTCCCTCCTTCGTCAAGCCGGCTGGAGTCTAGCCTCAATTGGTTTTGAAGACCAGAAGTTTTTTCCGGCCTGATTCTTAAGATACTGTGACCCCGAGGGGTGCACATTTCTCAGTCCGACCTGAAAAATCAAGAATGGCATCATTTCTGGCATGCAATCCCACTACGGCATCTCAACATTTGGGGTTGGTTGATAAAGTGGAATGCAGCCGAGAATTTCTGAAAGCGACGAGTGAATCACATGCTGGGCAGCCGCCGCGACAGATTCGGTCTTCGGCTGAAATGCAACAGAAACCCCTGAGCTCTTCATCATGCAGATGTCCGGTTCCCCGTCTCCAACAGAAAGCACCTGATCAGGATTGATGTTTAGTTGATTGCAGACATTCAATAAAACATTCATTTTGCAATACGGGTGTTGCTTGCAACCGTTCGGATAAACCATTGCCGGTGACAGCATGACGTTGCCTGTAGAGATGCCCCGGCGAAACTGCATAAGATGCGCGATACTGAAGTCTGCAAAGATTCTTCGCCGAATGATCTCGGTAGCAACGCGGAAACTGTCACTTACAATTCCCACCTGATACCCAAGTTTGCGAAGTTCTCTTATTGTGTCGATAGCTCCAGACATTAAAGGGATGCTCAAGGCGACATCCTCAAACACTGATTTCGGAATACCCGAGAAGAGTGCAGCAATCTTCTGAGTTCGTTCTGCCGAGTCGATGTTTAAGTTGTCCATATATTCGTTCAACTCACTCGACTTGTTGCAATGTTCTGCCATAATGACAATGAAACGCCCTCTCAACAGCGTCCCATCCATATCGAACAAAGCCAGACGTTGAGGCTGGCCCATTCTCTGAAACATTGTCAGAATTTCGGCTTGTGAACGTCTCTCAATTTCCTCAACTTCTCGCACATGTTCCAGATTCAAGCGGTTTCGCTTCGAAGCCCGATCCAGAATTACACGTGCCACTTGTTTTGCCATATCGCCCAGCACATCCAGTGTCTGACTGTCGTGTTCAACATGGCCAATGTCAACCTGCTCAATACGCACTCCCTTCGCAGCAACGTCGAGAAGCAGTCCCACGTCAACGCCATAATCATTCTCGAACCGAATCCCGCGCAGAACCGAGCGCCTTGTCGCTATGATTCCTCCAAGTGGCTGCTCAATATGGGTGAGCTCAGGAAAAAAAGTCGCAATCAATGGGCGGGCGGTTAGAACCGTTACTCGACCCGCAGACCGCGTAAACTTTGCTTTCACGAAATCTGCCGTTTCATTAATCAGCGGCAATGTGAGTTTATGAATGAGATCGTCAGCCAAACCAGTCAGATCGCCATCAAGAAAGACAATGATGTCGTTCGTGGCAGCCCAGATTCCATCCTCCATCGAAGCACCTTTGCCGAGGAGGGTACTAGTGACTACGCGAGCCCCAGCATTAATCGCCTCCTGCGGCGTTCCATCGATCGAACCATCGTCCACAACTATCACTTCGGAAACACCCTCAGATCTTTTTGCAAAGGCGACGACCGATGCTACTGTCGGATACTCATTAAGTACAGGAATAATGACGGAAATCATAATACGACTCCTTCGTAAGGTACAACTGTCGGCAGCAGAATTGCCCACTAAGCTTGAAACGTCTGAAAACGTCAACCCTAATTCCCGAGAAGGGCTTTCATCAACTTGATTGCAAATGCATGCAACCTTCACCGAAATTGATTCAATAACTAAGTAGTATACTAATAAGCACTTACTTGTCAACAGCCTTTTGAAGTTTTCTTTTTTCTTGGGTGCAGGAACGCTGTTGTAGTCGTATCTTCACCCTGAAAAAGTCAATGGCAGATTTCTAACTTTCCTGTTTAGACTCGAGCCGTTGGCACGATGCCTCTGCACCCTTGTTAAGGAGAACTTTGTCATGGCTCGCAAAACACCTGAAATCGATACCCATTCGCCTCAATATCAGGAACTTGCGAATTATCTGGAACGCATTCTGGCGCAGGATCAGAAATTCCAGGGTCGCCCCATTTTCGTGACATTGAAGTTTACGCTATCGCTGACGGAAATACTCTTGTCCATGAGATCTACTGCCAGTCTGCTAAGGATCAGGCCGGAAATAACTTCCCGTTTTTAAAACAAATTAACCGGGGCTAGCGCCAAGACCGGCTAGTTAAGAGGCGATAGCCTTCGGTTTCTTGGTTTGAATCTAGCCCCTGGTTCGCGGAAGATAAACAGCCGGGGCTAGCGCCAAGACCGGCCAGATAACAGCCAAGTTGCGTTTGGCTACGATTGGCCTAAAAAGCGGAAGTTATTTTCTGCCTGTTCCTTAAATGGGCGGGGCATTCTCTCGGAACATGCTGGCGACTTCTTGGAGAGACTGGTCTGGCAGGACAAACGAATCCGCCAATAAATGTGGATCGTCCACAATCACATCCATGCGATATCGGGGTACCAGTGAAACTGCAAAAATCTCTTGCAGGGCGTCGTTGAATTTCACATAGCCCACAGTCTGCCCTGTGTAAATATTTACAACCCAAAGGCCGCATGCGCGTTCTTCAATAGGCCGATCAGCAATTTCAATGCCGCTGAAAGTCGCACTTTCACGCACCTGCGATAGTCCGATAAATGCCAGAGGGCCAGCGAAATCCAAGCCCCGGGTGAAGCCGGGCAGACGTGCCACTTCCTCATACTTCCCAGTCGATGGGTCGATCGTACCGAACCCACCGCATCCGGAATTCAGGACCCAGAGTTTGCCTGCATACCACCTTGGAGAGTGCGGCATGGAAAGCCCGCGGGTCATGATTTCATTGCTCTGAATGTCGATCAGAATCCCGCCGTCCTTCTTGTTATCACGCCAGCCGAATCGGGTGTCCGACTCGCCCAGAGCTGTCACATACCGAGGCATGTTGTCGCGTATGGCCAGGCCATTCAGGTGGCATCGATCCTCAGGAGCAATAGCGCTCACAAAACTTGGCCGCCACACGGGAACAAAACTGTAAGGCATCTCACGCTTGCAAAGGCAGGAGAATCGAGTGTTCACAAACAGAAGTTCAAGATCACTGATAGACCCTGGTTTAGAAACCCAGGCCATTTCATGAATCTGAATATCACCCGTATTGTGCGACTGGCAGGGCAGATATGCGGATTCAAAGGTCCCGACTGGAGGTAGCTTACGCGCCACCGCAGGAAGGTCATGAAACTCACGAATCTCAGTTTCCACACCAATCGCCAAACGATCTCCACGAACGGCCAGACCCATGGGCCTGCTGAACATGCAGAAATGGGTATTGAGAGTCCCCTCATCGTTCTGGCCCAGAATCACTAACCTGCCAGCCTGATAGGTGGTGATGAGCACAGACGCTCGCAGTTCACCCAACATCGGCCCCATGTTCGAAGAATGGATGCTCGCTAATGTCTTTGGGCCGTCGTCTTCTTCGGGTTGCGTTTCCATGATGTTTCCTGATTGGTCCAGATTGACTCGATCAAACCAAAATCGTTTCTCAGATATTAACATACAACAGGATAAGTGGGACAAGTGGGACAGGTACGTTTTTTAAAACCAACCAGTCAGCGGACCGGGCCGACAGAAATACGCTTCTGTGCGTGATCGCAATTTAGAAATCCAACCGGGGCTAGCGCCAAGACCGGCTAGGTAAAGCACGAAAGCCAGGGGCGAATCTAGCCGCAGAACGCTAGCCCACGGTTTCCCCAATTTAGAAATCCAACCGGGGCTAGCGCCAAGACCGGCTAGGTAAAGCCTAAACAAAAAACAGGCAACCCGAAGGCTGCCTGTTTTCATGATATAACGATTTGGTACGTGCTCAAAAAATCACGGGAGCAGTCCAGACGAGCCTGAGTTGATCGGCTCGGATTCGGAAACGCCTACAAATCGAGGCATCTTCACCACCGGGACGTTGCTCACTGGACCTTCATCATAAGGTGTCATCGAAAGCATCGTCGGCGTGATCTCACCTGAGAACGGGTGGCAGCCGCCGCAGCCTGTGTATGGGATAAACCGTTGTGAACGCATCACATAAGGATTGTAATACTGCGGGAATACCAGTTGGCAACCGGGCAGCATCATATAACGCTGAACGTAGAACTCGGTTGACCGACCCTGACAGATCGGGAGCTTGTGACCTTGTGTCCAAAACCCAAATCCGTCAGGGTTTCCGTTCGGAAAGCCCCAGCCATCACCCGGCCCTGGACCAAGGTCTCCACCTTCGGGTGGTGTGTGGCCTGCGGAAAGAATCAGACAGCTTAATCCGATTGCAATGAAATTGATCATATCCGTGATCTCCTAATCGACTCGTTCGTGATCAAAACGTGGTCTTTCTGCGCTGAAGTTCGTGCAATCCATCGCTGGATCATCCTCACCATCAGCGCCTTCCATCATGCCTTAACTATGCCTCACAAATTCAGAAGCGTGGTCAGAAAGCCTCAAAGCATCTTCCCAAGCCTCGGCCTGATCGGTAGGATGCTCAATGTCAACGCGTTTCATACACGCTGGCCAATCGGTTTGATCGACAGAAAATGACAATCGTTTCGACACGGCCTCCAGAGCCAGGACCGGGTACCAAGGCATGATCCTGCTGATCGACAACTACGACTCGTTCACCTACAACCTTGTCCAAAGGCTCGGCGAGATTGATCCCAGCCTGGAAGTCCAGGTGCTCCGTAACGACCAGATCACGATCGATGAGATCGAAGCCCTTGCCCCTGAACGGATTATCATCTCGCCTGGCCCCTGCACTCCCAAAGAGGCCGGTATCTCCTGCGATGTCATCCGCCACTTCGGCTCACGCATTCCAATCCTCGGTGTCTGCCTCGGCCACCAATGTATGGGTGAAGCCCTCGGCGGGCTCGTGGTGCGTGCCCCGCGGATCATGCACGGCAAGACCTCGATGATTTATCACGATGGAAAGGGCGTTTATAAAGGTATCGCAAGCCCTTTTGAAGCAACGCGTTATCACAGCCTGGTGATCCATCCTGACCACGTCCCTCCTGAGCTGGAAGTGGTCGCCTGGACCGATCAGAACGAAATCATGGGCGTCCGCCATAAACAGTTCCCGATGGAAGGTGTGCAATACCATCCGGAAAGTTTCCTGACGCTCGATGGCATCAAACTACTGGCCAATTTTGTCGATCGACCTTGGCCAACTGAACTCGTACCTAACTCGGAAACTCTTACTAATCATGGAGATACCAAGTCATGCTGAACGCTGACGAAGCATTTCGCCAAGTCATGACCTGGTGTCACGCCCTCCCAACCGCCGAACGTTCCCTCGAAGAATCCCTCGGAGCCATTCTCGCTGAAGATGTGCTGGCCGATCAGGATCTCCCACCATTCGATAAGGCCCTTGTGGATGGTTATGCCCTCAGTTCTGTTGATGCTGGAAACGGCCTGCGCGATTTCAACGTGTCGCAAACCATTCGTGCCGGAAAGTTTCCGACCGACGAACTAATCACTGGCCAAACGGCCCGGATCATGACCGGCGCACCCCTGCCCCAAGGGGCTGACTCTGTAATCATGTGGGAGCATGTCGAAACGGTCAATAATGACTTGATCCGACTCCCTGTCGAACGGCTCATCAAGGCCGGCCAAAACGTGCTGGCCCGTGGTCGCGAAATCTCTCAGGGACAGGTCGTTTTACCTAAATCCTTACGCCTTAACGGTGCAGCCATCGGCGTGCTTGGCTCTGTTGGACGCAGTCGAGTCAAGATTGTGCCCCAGCCTCGCATTCGCATCGTCCCCACAGGCGACGAACTCGTGGAGATCGATCAACAGCCTGGCCCGGCCCAGATCCGTAACTCGAATGCCTATGTGCTTCGTTCCCTGATCGAACAGGCGGGCGGATTGCCCGAAGTTCTTCCAATCGCAAAAGACGATCCTGAGTCACTCTCAGAAAGCCTTTCCGCTGGTCTTTATGCAGACATTTTGATCGTAACTGGAGGAGTCTCTGCCGGTGAAGCCGACCTGGTGCCCGACACTCTGGCATCACTCGGTGTCGAGCCAGTGTTCCACAAGATCCGTCTCAAACCCGGTAAGCCACTCTGGTTCGGTGTCAGGCACTCGGCTGAGGAGCTGGGCCAGAAGCCGGTCCGTAAAGTCCTCGTTTTCGGACTCCCCGGGAACCCCGTCAGCGTGATCGTAAATTTCCTCCTGTTCGTCAAGCCCGCCATCATGGCCCTGCGCGGTATTTCGACCGATCCCGTGGCACACAGAACAGTTCCGTTGGCTGAAGCGGTCGAGAATCGCGATGAACGCCCGTCCTACATCCCCGCCCGACTCGCCAGACGTCATGACCGGATCGCTGCTGAACCCGTCAACTGGGCTGGCTCAAACGACCTCCGTGGAGCAGCTCTCGCCGACGGATTTATCCTGATCCCCAGTGGCCCATGCCGCCTCGCTGCCGGCTCCAGCGTCTCATTCCTGCCACTTCTCCCATCGTAAGGCTTGAAAATACCAATCGTTATGGATGACGCACCCAGCTCTGCCGACAGTTCTGT
>CAMCFM010000227.1 GCA_945874095.1 Candidatus Kuenenia stuttgartensis | reverse complement strand
ATTGGTCAAACCAGTATTACAAAGACTACGCAGCACTTGAGAATACCGCGATAGAGAGCTGGCAAAAGATCGCAATGAATCCGGAACTGATGAAAACCGTCTGCGCGGCACCATACATCGAACGCGCTATTTCAGAATAGAAAGCGTATTACAGGTGTATTGACTGGAAGTGCGAAAACCCGCCCGGTCAGGGGAGTGCATGGGTTGCTAAAAGTATGGAGCGTTGACAGAATTTAATGGGGATGACCGCGAATGCGTGGTCACCTTCAAAGGCCCCGGCTATGCCGCTGACGCCGTGATTGAACGTCACACCGGTAAATACAGGCTGACACAAACCTCTCATGGCTTAGTGGCTGTGCTGAACGACCTGCACAAGGGCCGTGATTCAGGACCCGACTGGTCGCTTTTGATCGACATTTCAGCCGCTTTGCTCTGTTTCATTTCATTCACAGGGCTGGGACTGATTTTCTTCCTGAAAATGAGGCGGACACCAGGCCTGTTTATTGCCGTATCAGGCACAATTCTGACATTAGCCATTTATTATGGATTGTGCCGTAAGCCCACTTTATTTAAAGGCGTTTGGTAGATGGACGACTGGCACCTATGGAAAACATGTACGGGATTTTATCTCTGATTCCAGGAAAGACCCATTTACCGGAATTTATTTCCACCATCTGGTCCCCCAGTCGATAAACCGAATATGGGAATTCATGAAACAGCTCTATTTGTAATTCGGATTGTAATAATGCCATGATTATGTCGCTCATCGAGTGATTCCACCAATATTCGGCCATCGGCTCATGTTTCAGGCCATCGGCATAAGTTTTGTCGGAAATCTCTTGATCAGGAATCGGCGAGTGGAAATAAGGGTATATCAACAACCCTGTCTCATTAAACAGGTGATAGAATCTGTGGAATTCTATCATATAGAATCGTCCACCGGGCTTGAGTAGCCTGAAAATCAGACGTGCCCACTGCTGAATATCATGAAGCCAGCCGATGGTTCCAAATGACGTAAATACAATGTCAAATTGCCCGTTTAGCTGATCAGGCAAATCATAAATGTTATGACAAAGAAATTCGGCTGGCGTCTGCAATTCCTCGGCCAATATTTTAGCAGCCTGAATCGCGGTTTCTGAAAAATCAACACCTGTTACCTGTGCGCCATGCCGAGCAAGTGAAATGGTATCCTGGCCAAAGTGGCATTGCAGGTGCAAAAGGGACTTGCCTGCAATTGGGCCCATCTCTACCAGTTCAATGCCGCACAGTGAAGACTTTCCGGCACGAAATCCTGCCATATCATAAAACTTGGAATCGATATGCAGCGGAGTCCGGGAATTCCACAACCGGCGATTTGCCTCGTAATAATCGCAATCACTGGTCTCAGGATTTCCGGGTTCAAATGACATGGATTGAAATCCGTAGATTCTGATCTCTTGAAATAAACCATGAATAGCCAGTATCTCATTCAAATCGTGAAATGGCGTGACTCAAGAAATCACGCCATATCGGCGATTATAGGTGAATAAAATCAGCTCAGGCTCCAACCCTCACGATACTTGCGCCGAATCAGAGGTTCAGCCTCAGGCGCGTTAGTGCATTTCAGGTTCTTGCTGTCCCACTCGATGCGTTTGCCCAGCCGATAAGCCACGTTACCCAGGTGATTTGACTCGGTCAAGAGGCCTGAATACGAGAATGGGCACGTGGTGGCCGAGCCTGTTTTGCAAGCCTTAAGCCATTCGGCGTGGTGACCGATGGAGTCGGGTATCGTCTTTTCAGGTCGCTTGTAATCGGCAAATTGCATTTCTGGGAGAAGCAGATGCTTGCCGTAGTCGGTTAAAAGCATGCCCTTGGAGCCGATGAAAAGCACTCCGCTATCCCACTGAGGGATCTTCTTATCGGTCCATTCAGGAGGCTTTTCGGCGCCCTGGTGCCAGCTCATCACGACAGGGCCGCGTTTGCCACGTGCGGGAAATTCAAACGTGGCCGACATCGAGGCTGGAGCCAGTTCCGGGTGCGGGGCAGGGCCCGTGGCGCTTACGGCCGTGGGGGCGTCCAGATCCAGAGCCCAGAACGGAAGGTCGTTCCAGTGGCTGCCGAGGTCGCTCATGGTGCCGCCTCCGAAGTCCCACCAGCGATACCACTTAGGGCCAGGGAAATAGGTACTGTGGAATGGCCTCCATGGAGCAGGCCCGATCCAGAGATCCCAGTCGAGGTTGGCCGGTGGCTCCTGAGCCTCGGTTGGCCGTTCCTGAAGGCTCACAATATCGCCGTTCTTTTTGGCGTCTTCGGCACTTTGACGGCCCCAGGCACGGCCCACCCAAACGCGTGCGGTGGTCACATCGCCAATCGCTCCGGCTTGAATCAGCTCCACCACTCGGCGATAATTCGAGCCGGCATGAATCTGGGTCCCCATCTGAGTGGCCACACCAGCCGTTTTAGCGGCTTCCATCACCTGGCGTGTTTCCCAGATGTTATAGGCCAGCGGCTTTTCGCAATAAACGTGCTTTTTAAGCTGAAGGGCGGGCAGGGTGGCAAAGGCGTGGGTGTGTTCTGAGCAGCTCACGACCACAGCATCAATGGAGCTGGCCTTGTCGTAAATCTTCCGGAAATCGGTGTATTTGGCCGCGCCGGGATGCTTCCTGGCAGCACTTTCCAGGTTGTTGCCGTTCACATCGCACAGGGCCACGATATTTTCACTGGAAACGTCGGCCAGATTGCCTGCGCCGCGGCCACCTGTACCGACAATCGCCAGGTTCAGGCGGTCGTTGGCTCCACGGGCTTTGAGAATCCCGGGGAATGCAATTGTGGATACGACAGAAGTTTTTAGGAAATCGCGCCGTTGAATTGATCTGTTCATGATAGTCGAATCATCCAGGTTGATAACTGTTTCGGAACAATAGATTCCGAGTGATTTGGTTATTTATTGCATTCAAAAAATCAGAGGGCGGAATAAATCCGCCCTCCTTAATTCAGCCTCAGGCTGTGACTTCAAAGCCCTTGCGTTGTTCGCGAGACTGCCAGGCGTTGGCCTCGGCATCGCCCACGATCTCTTCCTTGGCGGCATCCCATGTCAGGGTGCGGCCCAGACGCATCGCAATGTTGCCCAGGTGGCAGGTGGTCATGGCGCGGTGGTGGCTTCCAACGTCTGAAATTGGCTTCCCACGGTCGCGGACGCATTCCATGAAGTTGCCCATGTGGCCGTCAAAACGCTTCCCGTTACGCATCTTCATGAGCAGGTCTTCGCTCACTGGCTTCTTGTAAAGAGCGTCAACAGTCGTCCCCTTCAAGATGATTTCGCCACGACTGACGAAAATCGAGCCTGTCGAACCGATAAAAGTGATACCGTTTTCACCTTCGTCCGTAATGTTCAGTTCAACGTCACCTGGACAGGTGCACTTCACATGGAAGTTTGTGGCCACGTTGTAGCTGCTCTTGTCTGTGGAGTAGCCTTTTGCATAAGGCACTGGGTGAATGGCCTTGACCACTTCCACCTTGGAAACACCGCTGTTGTCCAGGCCCAGAGCCCACATGGCTTCGTCCACGTGGTGTGCGCCCCAGTCGGTCATCTTGCCGCCAGAGTATTCGTACCACCAGCGGAATTCATAGTGGCAGCGTTCTTTGATGTAGTCAGTCGGCATCGTCTGCCCCTGCCACATGTCCCAATTCAAGCCTGCAGGAACGGCTTCTGTCTTGAATGGACCACCCTTTGGAGCACCACCGATGGAGCAGGTAACCTTCTTCATCGTGCCCAGGCGACCATCGCGAACCATGGCGGCGGCTAGCAGAAACATGTTGTTGTTTTCGCTGCGCTGCTGTGTACCGACCTGCACCACACGGCCGGTTTCTTTCTGCACCTGAAGGATCTTCTTGCCTTCATCAATCGTAAGTGTCAGCGGCTTTTGACAATACGCATCTTTGCCAGCCTTCATGGCTTCGATCAGGATCTTGGAGTGCCAGTGATCAGGCGTGCTGATGGTGACAATGTCGATATCTTTACGGTCTAATACTTTACGATAATCTTCGTAAGCATCGGCCTTGCCCTTGCCGATCCGGTCGCTGTTCTTGGCCTTTTCGGCATGACTCTTGTCAACGTCGCAAACGGCCACAATATCGCCATAGCGAGCAGCCGCTGAGGAGTCGCCACTACCCATGGAGCCCACACCGATGGAGCCAATCCGTGGGCGGCTGTTCGCCGTTTTGGTCTCGTCGGCCATCGTGCGGCCAGTTCGTAGGTAAGGCAGGACCAGGCCACTGGCGGCCGTGATGCGAATCATTTCGCGACGATTGGTGGAAATATTCATCTCGTTTTTTTCTCTGGTTGAGTTGGTTTAGATGATGTGATTGAGAGACGTGCGGTCAATTCGATGCGATTCCATCGAATTTCCCGCATGACAGTGTCCGGTTGTGGGGCAACCTGAAACACCTGTCTTTTGCTTCGGAGAGACATCGCCCCCAATCCTCTCCTTCCTTTTTCGGCTGATACCGATCAAAGAACCAGAATTTTTTCGGAGCGATGCATTACCATCAGCATGACGCGATGCTCATGCCGGGTCAAGTGGGTGCAATGACTTGTGTCTCAATTCTTCGATAAATTCTGGTCAGTCATTTCAAATGATGACGGGCATCCACAGGCTGAATCAGCAGATTGGCCAACAGGGCAATCCCCAGAAGTCCGGCCATCACAACCATTGTCGTATTATAAAGCGTAGTTGTGGGATCCGGTGCACCAGGCATCAACTCCAGTAATCGGGCAATCGTCACGGTGTTTGAAGTGATCAATTCTTCGAGCTTTTCCAGAGGTGCTCCAAACTTGTTCGCAAATGCGGCTGGATCCACCCGGGAGACAAGTTCATGAATCGCAGAGAGCCGCGACTTTTCCCTCAAATAAGTGATTGCAACCGGACCCAGCACTCCTGCTGTGCTCCAGGCCGTCAGGATCCGTCCGTGAATGCCTCCGACATTCTTGGATCCAAATAAATCCGCGATATATGCCGGTATGGTCGCAAACCCCCCTCCATACATCGTAAAGATCAACATCGTGGTCGCATAAAATGCGATCAGCCAAATGATGGAATGACTTGTAGCTGCCTGTTTCGAAAGAATCGGGATACAAAGATATAAAATGACGCCTAAGATGAAAAACAGTGAGTAAACCTGTTTTCTGCCGATTTTATCGGAAACACTGGCCCAGAAAAAACGACCTGCCATATTGAACACACTGATCATCAAGACGTAAAAACTGGCGAATCTTGCGGTCACGATGTTTGGATAGGCAGATCCAAAAATATCGGTCATCATCGTTTTGGCCACACCCAACACACCAATACCAGCAGTCACATTAAAACATAATACAATCCAGAGCAAGTAAAACTGTGGCGTTTTCAGGGCCTCGTTGATATCCACATCACATCTCGAAATCATCTTCGTACCTGATAAATCAGGACTCCAGCCCTCGGGCAGCCAGCCTTCAGCCGGTACCCGAAATGCAAACGCAGCCATCAGCATTACAAATGTATATAAAACTCCGAGAAACAGGAATGTCTGTACCACACCTGTTGAACCACTGTTGACCTCGTAAATTCCTGGCTTCAGGCCGGCCTGACTCTTGGCTGATTTCGGATCCAGAACAACCACTTCCACTGTCGATCCATCCTCCATCTTTGCATAGTTTGAACCGCCTCTGTTTTCAATTTTCACCGTCCCTTCGGTACCAATAAATCTCGGGCTTTGCGAGAAATACTTTAGTAATCCTTCGTTCAACGGTGCTCCAATAATTGCACCTCCTCCAAACCCCATGATCGCCATGCCGGCCGCCATCCCTCTCCGGTCAGGAAACCACTTGATCAGTGTGCTCACCGGTGAAACATAGCCCAAACCCAGCCCACACCCTCCAAGCACTCCATATCCTAAATACAATAGCCACAACTGATGGAAATGAATTCCCAACGCTGCGATTAAATAACCGCCGCCCCAGCAGACTGAGGCCGTTGATCCAACCATGCGTGGGCCAGCCTTCTCGACCCATCTTCCCGCAAAAGCCGCTGCCAATCCGAGAAATACAATCGCTACGGTGAAAATCCAGATCACCTGACTCAGCGACCAGTCGTCTGGCGAACTGGCAACAACACCCCTGACTCGTGTCAAGGGTGTGTTGAAAATGCTCCATGCATAAACCGATCCAATGCACGAGTGAATCGCCACGGAGGCGGGTGGAATCAACCACCGATTAAAGCCAGGTTTTGCCACGATTCTGGTACGTTGAAGCAATGGTATATGCATGTCGATTCGCTTGATTTGCTCTATCTGATTCAGGCTTTACGGGTCACTGGACCAGCCTGTGCCTCTTCCCACAACTGCTTCCACTGCGCTGACCCATCATTCGGAACCATCTCTGTTCGCACACCACGCTTGAAGTATGGGTACAAACCCTTCTGGCCAGCCGTCAGCATGAAATTGATCTTGCCATTGTTGGCAGTATAAATCGTGGTCCCATCCGTCCAGGTCGATTTAATCAGCCTGGCAGGGTCAGGCCGATTGGCTGGCCTCTGAATCGTATATTTCTTCAAGGCTTCCCGATCCAGCTCATACCCCAGCCCAGGTAGATCTTTCACCTCGGTTTTGCCTTGCTTTACGACCAGTGTTCGCTTTAATAAATCGTGCTCATAAAGCTGGTGGCAATTCACGGCTGGCCACTTCGCATTTTTAAGCACTCCGCCCACCTGTGCGCTCCAGGCCGCTGTAATGCCTGTGCCAACCAGTTGCAGCCAGAACGGCCGGTTCGTTTCCTCAGCCTCATGGCCCTGACTCATCAGGCGAGAGGCCCCTCCGCCGACTACAAATCCATCGCAACACCCTGTTTTTACAACCACTTCAGGCGACGGTATCCCGTAATGCATTGCGATCTTGACGCGTGTCGCCTTACTGATCTCCACATTTCCAGCTGCATCTTCCTGCGGAATTGGAGTCTCAAAAATATCCATCTGCGGATACTTTGCCAGCTCTTTTACAATCGGGATCCCTTTTTCTGCGGTCAAAAGCGTGTCATTAAAATC
>CAMCFM010000226.1 GCA_945874095.1 Candidatus Kuenenia stuttgartensis | reverse complement strand
CAGTGGCGTTGATTTTTGAATCAGTTGGGTCAATGCTTACACTGTTGGCTGATATTGTGATATTGCCGCCATTGGTCGTCAACTGACCGCCCGAGAATGTATAAGCCAACGCCGATGTATTAGCCGATTGTGACAATAGGCTGATCCCTCCCGAGCCGCCGGCAGAAATCAACACAGAGGATTCCATCGCGATGCCCGTGTTGTTCGAACTGGAGCCGCGTGCCTGCCCGTTGAGCACAATCGGCCCGTTGGCAGTTGAAATCCGAAGACCGCTGATACCGTTAAACATATAAATCCCGGCTTCACCAGCTACATGCGTAAGACTTGATCCACTTACACCCGTAATATTAATTCCGCCTCTGCCAGCCTGTACCTGTATGGAGCTGTTGGAATAATGAAATCCGATATCCTCAGTGCCGGTGCCGCATGATGTGCCAATGATTGTAATGCAACCTCGCGCCGTACTCAGATTCGAGGAGCTGACTAAAACACCTTTTTCGATAGAACTCCCATTGCCGCTGGTTCCAGTCACGCTCAGGCAACCGGTGCCATTTGCAAATACGCTTGATGAATCCAGGAAAACTCCATAATCCGAGCCGCCTGTGCCGCTGGAAGATCCAGTGATATTAATGCTGCCATTGGCCGTGCCCAGCGTCGCATTTGCAATGCAAACACCTTCCTGACTGGTTGATGAAGAATTGCTGCCCACGCCCTGGATCGTGATGCTTCCTGTGCCTCCGGCGTAAACCGTGCCCAGTGCGATACAAACGCCAGCCAAATGAGCCGCTGCAGCCGATCCACCACGCCCTTTCAGCGTAACACTGCCGCCCGTTGTAGCAAGATTGGCGGCTGTCCCGTTCATGAAAACACCAGGGAAGGCACCGGCCTGAAATGCCCCGTTGTCAGCGGTGACAGAGATATTTCCTGCCTGTGTGCTGATGCCCGAAGTCAGATAAACGTTGCGTGCGGTGATGCTGACCGCACCGTTGCCCGTTGCCATGACAGGACCACTGAGATTAATGCAACTGGTGGTGGTACATCCGTTAGCAGCCAGGCTCCCGGCCAACACAATGTTCGCCAGAGTCAGGCAGCTTGTCCCACGCAGAATTATCTGATCTGCTGCCGCTGAACCGAGCTTTAGATCCGTGATGGTTGTGCTGGTATTGAACTGCAGCAATCCCGTGGAGTTGCCCCCGGCAAGGGTCAGGTTTGAAGACCCAAGTCCAGTGATAACAAGGCCTTTACTGGCTGTATCGTTCACGGTAACCATCGACGACAGGGTGATGTTTGCCCCGGCCAAGCTGGAGCTGAATTGAATCGTGTCCATCGCGTCGGTCGTATTTGCGTTGGCATCCAGAATCGCCTGGCGTAACGATCCCGCTCCAGTATCGTTCCTGTTGGTGACAATAAAAACGGCAGGCATGAGCCTCATCTCAAGCTGCTCTGGGTAGCCAAAGAGCCGACGACCAGGCTTCCCGCCGATCCGTACTGCCGAACGACGTGGCTTTAGGTGAGATGAAAATAGCGACTTGATCTTTTTGGATGAATTCATCGTCATGACGCAGAAACCTCTGGTAATTCGGAGATTCTCAGTGGAAGAAGACCTTGATTGCGGGAGCAGGAACGCGTCCAAAACGTGAGCGTTTGTACTTACTTATATTAGAACAAACGCTCTATTGTCAGTCAAGGGAGTCGAACCGTTTACTTTTACTTTATCAGAACAAAACCTCTAGTACGAGTCAAGCAGGTCAAAATCTGTGCACTTCGCGTTCCATCCGATTTACTTGTGTTTGACACAACAATCGAATTGTCCCTAAGTAATTTTCATATAAGACTTTTAAACATTTTATCAATCGACAAGTGTCCTTCATCATGCCCAAAAAACGTCATCAATACTCGTCGGATCAAGAAGTGGCGATTCTGCGATGACTTCTGATTGACCAAACATCCATCGCCGACGAATATAAGCTCCACCCCACGAAGTTCTACCAGTATCAGTGTCGGTTCTTCGAGAACAACGCCGCCTGGCATCGTGACCTAAACTTTAGGAACATGACGAAGCCATTTGGGTACGGAGGAGACATTTGTCCGAAACAAGCACGAAACGGAACCCTCCAGACCAATCAAAAGTCGATTTATGGAAAGAGTTTGTGGAATCTATTGCCCTGTCCATTGCTAAAAAATTGACTGATCGTGTATGATGCTTGATCTTGGCTAAAGCGTAAAGCTCAGCGGGGACACAACCTGAGCGTCAGTCAAGCGTCTGGAACCAAAGCGGGTGGCAGGGCCCCACTCTAACGGACCTTTTGGTTTTAGGCCGAATACGAAATATCAAACCAAATCAGACCATCAAGAAGTAGCTAAACCGAGAGGCCAGTGTCTCCGTTTCTCGTTCATCCCGTACATTAGGAATCAGGAAGCTCTCCATGAAACGTCCACCAAGTCAGGCACGGAGCGTTGCGTCGACCAACCGGATGCTCGACGCTGCAGAATCCTTGTTCGCCTCTGGCGGTGCTGAGGCGGTCACTATCGAGGCCGTGGTGCGTCAGGCTGAAACGAGCGTGGGTTCTTTTTACGCGAGATTCATCAATCGAGATGGTCTGCTTGCCGCCATGCACAGCCGATTCCTCGAGAATTTCGAGAAGGAAGCTAAGGCAGGCATTGCAGTCGCACTCAGACAACCGACAATCGAGCGTGCTTTGTTATCTTTTATGAAACAAGCATTTGAATCGGCTCGAAAGAATCGCGAGTCAATTCTTTTCTTCGTCGCAACCTCAGCCACGGATACCTCCTTGCGACATCAGGGGCTTGCTGCAAATCCCGGTTTCGCCGCCGCTTTCGCCGCGGTAATTTTGCCATTTCGTGATCAGATCAAACATCAGAACCCAGAGATCGCGATCGACATCGCCTTTCGTATTTTTTTTGCCATGTTTATTCAGAGGGCCTTATTTACACCCCGCGAGGCCACAGGTCGAGCGATCACGGATACGGTATTAGCCAAAGAAATCACCAATTGCTTGATACTTTATCTTGTTTCGCCAGCACCTTTGTCATGAAGGATCTCATGCCCCCTGGATACAATTCTAAGGGGAAAACGAATCATTTTCTGTGGGACAGGACGCTGGATGGAGCGATAGGATCAAGGCTTTTTTGGCCGAAGTCACAAACCTCTTGATGGATCCGATTTGTATGATGAATCCGGATTCAGAAGCCTTCCATCAATTGACATACATACGACCACTCCCAATCCCCACCTCGGAATCCATCAGAAAACTTCCTGAAAAAAAACTGTCATGAGTGAGGGCTGGAGATCATTTGCAGGTGACGACACCTGAAGAACCATATGGCCGAACCCTAAGATGACTTAAACGCCCATGACACTTCTGTGAATCGACATCAGTCTGATCCAATTTAAAACTAATCAGATCATGTCTCAATATTCAAAGGCCGCTGAAAGACCAGGGGCATTTCTTGGCTAGGTCTTTACAAGCTTCACAATATTTCCAAACGCATTCTGACCAGTTCCGTGTTGCATGCTTAATCGAAATGCAATGATCCGGTTGCAACTGGCCCATAAACTGAACGACTCGGACGGGGCCCGTCTACTCAGGATCAACGCCTGATTATTGAACTACTTTGGCTGCGAGCGAAAAAACAAGTGTCAATCCAATCGCTACGCCGAAACCATTCAGGCCAGTCTGGAACCAGAGTTCTGGCTGGACTCTTTGCGAACCAGGAATTCTTCAAACCCACGCAATCGTAGATTTCAACCGGATCCTCGCGCGACCGCTTCCTCACAAGGCTTTATAAACTGGCGATCGTCGCAATAAGAACAACCTCTCAGACGCTCCATCGGTTCCTCAACCAGGCGTCTCAGACGACGAGCTTCATGGCTGCGATTCTCAACATGTTGCAATCCACACCTAACGGCAAGTAATCCGGTGGAAGGCTTGTCATTGCTGATCTTTCAGGCCACTGCCCAACCGCAAGATGTGCAAGTGCGTCTGGGCCCATCGCGCCACTCAGGCGTTCAGTCCCTGTTCATCTAGCGCAGAAGCTTCTGATCTCATGGGCTGAGAGTCGTGCAGGCTTTGCTTAATACTCGCAGCCAGTATTCGATAAATCACTAGATTATCCGCCTTTCCAATATCTAAAAATAAGCCCCCAAAACGAGCCACCCGAGTGGATGGCTCGTTTGGCAGGTTCAATTCCAATCGAATTCTCTATGACATTTCATTTTATCGAATTCTCCGGACTTTTACGATGAAATGGAAATGATCATCTCAAATTCGCACCTCTTAAAAAGACCGCGACACAATGGATGCGGTGTTTTTAAAAATTCCCTGAGAGATTCGCAATTGTTTATCGATTTGCTTTTGACACCGTGAGCGTCCCAAATCAAGAGAATCGCGGAATCCGTTGTCTGAATCAGGTTTGATCTCAGTCATCACAGTCTTCTGTTTGAAAACTTAGCCATGATCGTTCTAACAGTCGCCGAATCTGAGAGATTCGGCCTGGAGTCAGGTTGAAGATTATGGCTGTGGAATGAGTCGATTCACCCAGAGAGAGATGCTGTGCAACCTTTCTGTGAAGTGGCTTAAGGGTCTGAAGCCATTCGGCAAAATCGATTCGAGTCATCACCAGCTGATCTGGTCGCGCTCTTTGGTCAGCAATCAGTGATTCCGCCCAATGAACTTCGTTTTGGTCGATCATGCAAAACGAGGTTGATCTTATCCCCAGGAGGTTTTGACAATAGTCTGAGGATACATCATTGATATTGAGTGATGCCCCGACCCTTCGGCCTGATCTGACGGCCCGAATGGCAAATCTCGCCAGTGTCATGGGGGGAACATCTTCATGCCTGCCCAATTCAAAGAGTTTGACAAATGACTTCCAGCAATGGCCAACGACTTCCGATTGAAGTTCTTGTTTCAAGTCGAATGATAGCCCCTGAAACGCCTTCCATGCCTGCGTTTTTATTCTTGGGAGAATCATCAGAAACGCATTCTGGCGGCAGTCGATGATTTCAATTGAATTCTGATGCATGTTCGTATCCTTCAAAGTGTATTAACGGACCGCTAAAACACGGTCTTGCTTGATGAACATCTCAGCCACTTTGGCAAATTGTGGCCGAGACGAACGGGATTGAATGATAGGTCCACTTAACCATAAAGGCGAATTTCATTATGCATAATCCAAATCCGCCTCAAAGATATAAAGTCCTTCCTATCACAGAATAATGACACAAAAGATCTCAGAATTTAGCAATGTAAGGCTCATCTGTTTTGCTTGGAAATGAGCATCTAAAATTGGCTCTTCCACACTTTTGGTACAACCGGGTTTGAGCACGTTCGACCTTCTTGAACCTTCAATAAGGATGTTGTGGTCAATTTGCTGATAAATTGAGGTCAATTGTCTCATGTGGCTTCCATCCTCTCCAACGCAAACTGAACCGGTATCGTATGAATCGGTAAACTATTACCAGAAAGAAGATTGCGCGATAATCAGACTCGACAGAATTGTACCAAAAGTCCGGGAAAGCCAATTTTAGATGCTCATTTCCAGGCGATTCGGCACTCGAACCGAGCCTACGTGTTTGACAATTCCGGCCATCATCAATCGCAGATATGGCTGGCTGAGATCACCGACGGCCTAACACTCGAAATCAAGACCGATCAGATACCCGCGTGGTTTGTCAAATTCGTTCTTCTAAAAATCAACTCCAAGGCCCCGAAACCCCGATTGCACAAGGACATGCCCGATCCGAACGCCAGACGCTGGACCGGGTGTTCACGCTGTTCCGCGACCCGCTGGGCTACCGCTACCTGGGCGACTGAAGCGACCAAGCGACCGAGCCAGCAACCGTAACGATTGAAACGGAGCCTCTGCGAGCTAACCTGAAGGAGCGAGGCTCCACCGACGCCGAGATCTACGCCGCCTGTAAATCGCCATAAAACGATGAACCTAATTGATTAGCAAAGGTTCACCAGCTTATGTCTTGACCGTCTTCTACATTCGATTGCAACTCAGGATCATGACTGAACGCGTTATCTTGCCGAACGTGCCGTCTTGCTCGTGACCGTCTTCTTCGAGACCGTAAACGTCGTGCCAGCCTGTACAATGTCGTTGTACTGAGTGACGCGTTCGGTGGCGAAGAACCAGTTTGGCAGGGTCGAAGATGCAATGTCGATCAGAGTATCCGTCGCTTGATCATTGAACACTGTCTGGAGCTGCCATGTGGTGGCCAGACTGGTGTCTCCGACCAGTCTGTACTGGCTGGACGAGGCTGTGTTCAAGGTGTTGCTGACTGAGGTGAATAGTGGGTCGGTTGTGACACCAACCCAACTTGTCATGATCGTTTGCAGACCCGTTTGCAGGCTTACATTTGGTATGGTGCTGACAAAGTTGATGTAGCCACCAATCAGGATGTCATAACCTGCCCCGCCGTTGATCAGATCCTGGCCGTAATTGCCCACCAGAATGTCGTTGCCGGCCAAGCCCAGAAGCGTATCGTTGCCTGAGCCGCCGTCCATTGCGTTTGCAGCCGACGAACCGCTAAAGTAGTCGTTGCCTGTACCACCAAACAGGTCCTGAATGTTGGATACAACACCCGTATTTGTTGTCGTGGTCACACCCGTGGCCTGACCTGTGGCCAGATTCACGAATGTTGGTTTGGTCGTACCAGTGTAGTTGATCGCGTTCGTGCCTGTGCCGCCGTTGAGTGAACCGGTCAGCAGGGAAGCGTTGTCGATGAGCTTGAAGGTGTCGTTGCCGGCCGTTCCAATCAGGTGAGATATTCCCGTGTAGACGCCCACCGAAGTGCCGCCCGTGCCGGTGATGTTGCCGGTGTTGGTGCCGGAGATGGTCATGTTCACCGTGTCGCCAGCGTTCGAATCCACCTGAATCGTGTCGATTCCGCCGCCACCGATGATCGAGGTGAAGACCGCCCCGCGATTCACGACCACAATGTCACCCGTGGTGCCGCCAGAAATGTTCTGGATGCCCGTGAAACTGGTCGCATTGCTGGTGTTCAGGTTTCCAGTGCCATTTCCTGTAAAG
>CAMCFM010000225.1 GCA_945874095.1 Candidatus Kuenenia stuttgartensis | reverse complement strand
CGCATTTGAAATCTCATTGAATTTCGATCCAGCCTTAATGACAGTGACTGATCTAGTGGTGCCTTCAAGCCTGAGTAATTATTTGCAAATCACTTTCAATACTGCCACGGCAGGCAGGATTGATGTGATCGGGATTGCAGTGAATGGCTTGCCGAGCGGAGCACAGAGCCTGTTTTATGTGAATGGGACGGTTCCGAACAACGCGCCTTATCGGTCGAAGACAAAGCTGGTTTTGTCCAATATCAGCATGTTTAAACTGGACGATTCCAAGATCAGCACGACGATTGATCATGGCATTCAACTGGTTTCATATATCGGCGATGTGACAGGCGATGGGCGTTATAATGCGCTTGACCCACTTCGTATCCAGCGATATCTGGTCAATCTTGATCGCTGGTACGCCCAATTCCCACTGGTGGATCCCGTCATGGTGGCGGATATCACTGGCGATGGTCGGGTGAACGCGTTAGATTCATTGTATTTGCAACGATATCTGGTAAATATGCCTGTGACATTCTTGTCGGCTCCGCCGGTGACCAGCGTGACGCAGACAATAGGCCTTGATCCGGTGATCCGTTTGCCGAAGAATCTGATAGCCTATCGCGGGCAGAATATTCAAGTCCCCGTGGAGTTGCAAAACACGGATCCGCAAGCGATTAACTTGAATAGTTTTGAAGTGGCCATTGCAATCGATCCCAAAACGTTCAAGATGCTCAGAATTCAATCCGATGCCACGATCAGGACTCGATACGATGCCCGTAAAGGAATTCTGGTGATCGGCGGGATTCTGCCGGACGTGACATTAAAGCCGGGTGAAAGCCTGATCATCGCCAGGTTGAATTTGAAAGTGGCTGGTCATGCCGTGGCCACGGATTACGCCTTGAATCTGCTCGATCAAGCCCGAATTGGGAAAGAGCAATATGCAACTTCGGTCAACGGAGGAACCTTGGTACTGATTCCTGCACCGACCAGTGCGGCGAACGATTCGGTGGATGGGGTGGTGAAGGTGGTCGAGCGGTCGAAGCCAGTAGTGGCGGGCGTTCGTCATCGCAGGTTTCGGTTTATGGGGAATTGAGTTACCGCTCAAACGTGAACCGCTTCTGACGGGCCTCAAACAGGAACCCCTTGCCAAGTTCCAGCAGGAATTTTTCCAAAGATTGGTCAGACGGTGTCTGACCAATCTGGCTGAACTGAAGATAGAACTTTCTGGCCAGCTTCAGATTCTTGTGAAGAAGCTATTTCGATCAACCACTGCTATACGACAAACCTTTGGGCATCATGGTTGATGAGCAAATCCATGACAATCACTTTCATTCGTAGTAGTCGCGATAGTATTATCGAATGACTTCGCCTTTCATTGCACCGTTGCTCCTGCCATAAAAGTCAATTTTTCGATGAATTTGGACAACTCTCCCAACCCAACTTTCACGAACCAGCATTCGCGACTCTCCACCACCTCCAGCCTGATCTGTGGGCTGAAAGAGATGTCACCCGAACGATGGGAAAGTTTTCTGCTGGTTTACTCGCCATTACTGCGGTTTTGGATTCGTCGCAAATCCCTGAACTCACAAGTCGAAGACGACATCCTTCAGGAATGCCTTCAGTCGATCTTCACTGGAATCGATCAGTTTGAAAAGGACTCCACAAAAGGCACCTTCAGGGGTTGGCTCAAGGTCATCGTCCAACGGCGGGTTGCAGATCACTTTCGTTCACAATCAATAGAACGACCCGTGCCACAAGCAGTCTTCTCGACAATATCAGCACCTGAGCAAAAGGATCCGGCTGACCTGATCGCAGAAGAACAGGCCTTACAGGCTCTGAAAGCCCGGGCGATGGAATTGACAAGGCGGTCGACTTCCGAGAAATCCTGGCAGATGTTCTGGCTGACCAGTGTCGAGAAAATAAAGACGGCTGAAGTGGCAAGCCAGTTTCAGGTATCAACAGCAGCCGTCCGAGTCGCCAAAGCCAGGGTGACACAGAGGCTTAAGGATCTGTTGATGGAAGGATGATGATTCATTACAGCATGCATTTAATCCAGATGTGTTACGCCCCAGCGATATTAATTCAAACAAGCGAAATGCAAGTATCCTTAATAGGACAACCGGTATCCCCAAATGATCGATCTGGCCTGCTGCCCAAGCCAAGATGAACTGATCCGCATGGCCTGTGGCGATATTCCATTGGAGCAGTTTGAGTCGGTTTGTCAGCACGTGGAATCGTGCGACGACTGCCAGATTCGACTCTCTGAACTGGATGAACCAACCGAGGAATTCACCAGATCTCTGGCTGGCTTGAGCCGCGCTGATTTGGAAAAAGCCCGAATCGAGATGGATGCCGAGGCCCGTGAAACAGCAACATCCATTCGCGATTTCTTTGGCTTGGGTCTGAGGCCAGTCGATAAGCTGACAACCCTCACACCTCCATGCCAGTTGGGCCCTTATGAGATCCGCCGACTGATCGGTCGCGGAGGCATGGGCGAGGTTTACGAAGCGCGACATGTACGTCTTGACCGGCTCGTCGCCATCAAAGTGATTCGCGGATACAGGCAAGAGGATCCGGTCTCGCACGCCCATTTTCTTAAAGAAATGACCACCACCGGAAAGTTCGATCACCCCAACCTTGTAAGGGCTTACGATGCCTGGGAAGAAGATGGGCGACTTTATCTGGTTCTGGAACTACTGGATGGCCACTCCGTTCAGTCTCTGGCACGTGATGCCAAAGCCATTACGGCTGAAGATGTTGTGGAGATCATGATCGGAGCTTGCCAAGCCCTGGAACACCTGCATGCCAATCATATGATCCATTGCGATGTGAAGCCTGCGAATGTTATGCGTTTACAAAATGGGGCGATCAAGCTGATCGACTTCGGGCTTGCCGTTACTAAAGATCCCACAAAATCGAATGGAAGGATTACGGCTGGAACCAAGGGCTATGCGTCTCCCGAACAGGCGATTGATGATGGTCAGGTGGATCACAGGTCGGATATATTTTCGGCAGGCTGTGTCTTGAAATTCCTGATCGGCCAACTGGTTCGCAACGCAGGTCATCATGGCAACACCCATTGGCTTAGGAGGTTAGGCGAAGTTAGCGATCGAATGACGCAGGTGAATCCAGATGAGAGATATCAGAGCATTCTGGAAGTCATAACCGACCTGGAATTCCTGAAAACGTATGATTCCCAGCCTAAGACTCAATTGGGGAGACGTGATTTCACCAGGCTTGCCTTAATCGCTGTGCTGATCAGCGGTTTCAGCGTCTACGGGAGGAGAATCGTGGTCATGGGAATTCGCCCGTTCGAGCTTAAGATGGTGGAGATCCCTGCCGGACAATTTGTAATGGGTGGTATCGTGGGCGATCCGGAGACCCGGGCGAACGAACTGCCTCGGCGAACTGTGGAATTCACCAGGCCTTTTAGAATCAGCACTTACGAGATCACGGTCGGACAGTTTCGCGAATTCGTTGACGCCACTGGTTACCGAACCGAGGCTGAAGCGGCTGGTCAGGGCGGCTGGAAGGCGACCCCGGAATCGAGTTGGGGAGAGCAGACGAATATTCTGAAGTGGTCGAACCCCGGTTATCCCATCGCCGACAGTTTGCCAGTGACAGTCGTGACTTACGCCGATTCGCTGGCCTTCTGCAAATGGTTGAGCCAGCGGGACGTTAGGACCTATCGTCTGCCAACCGAGGCGGAATGGGAATACGCATGCAGGGCAGGAACGACAGGTGCATATCACTTCCCGTTTGAGGCCCGAGATGCGTATTGCTGGACTCAGTTCAACGTCAAAGAGACAGCACGCCCGCGTCCGGTTGGTATTCGTCAGCCGAACGACTGGGGCCTATTCGACATGTGCGGCAACATAGGTTAGTGGTGCATGGACTGGTACGCCGACAAAGCCTACGAGATGCCCTTCAAGGACTTCCCCAAAGGTCCCGCTACCGGAGACCTGCGAGTCATCCGCGGCGGGTGCTTTATGGACAAGAACGCTTTCATGATGTCTTCCCACCGAGGATATCTTGCCCCGACTCAAGCCTTGAATAATCAAGGGTTTCGGGTGGTTGAGGAGTTGCCCTGAGTTCGATTGCGAAATTATTTTTGGGTGATCTGTTACGCGCTTGCGATAGATGATTAGGAGCAGAATCCACATTCTTGTTGAGGTGGATTTGTGGTCGACTCGATCGATTGCTGGTTGAGACTTGATTCCATGTCAACTTAAATCCAGGAGATCTGTGATGAAGTCAATCACGACGATTTTAATGATGGTCGCCGGTTCAATCTCAATGGTCGGTCACAAATCAAACGGGCAGGATTACAGCCCACAAAGTTCCCGCCCTAACGTCTTCGGCGGACACAACTATTCCAACGGGGTTGTGAGCCAGCGAAATGTCTTCGGCGGTCAGAACTACTCCAACGGTATCGTGAGTCAGCGTAATGTTTTCGGTGGGCAAAACTACTCCAACGGTGTGGTGAGTCAACCGAATGTTTTTGGCGGCATGAACTATTCCAATGGAGTCGTAAGCCAACCAAATGTGATGGGTGGCATGAACTATTCCAATGGTGTGGTGAGCCAGCGAAATGTTTTCGCCGGGCAAAACTACTCCAATGGTACAAATCCCCAACCAAATACATCCGGCGGACAAACTTATGTGAACCCATTTGCACGCCCATGAGACTAACCAGATTGAATCGGCTCGAACCGTGATTGGGTCTGCTTTGTTTAGCGGCCCACCGAATATGAATTCAATTGAATGGCTTTGGAATTGGGTACGCGAAATGCCGGTTTGCCTAAAACTTTCAAGGAATTCATTGATCGAACCAATCAGTATCCACAGGGAATGATCAAACAACTTTGGCCAAGATTCGATCTAGATCCGAAAGCTTGGAAACTCCAGTTCTAGGGGGCGAGAGCGTGAAGGAAGAGTTGTACTGCGAATGGAGCAACGGTCAGGTGAACCTACCAAAGACAATCAAGCGTCAGATGTATGTCCGGGCGAGTTTTGAACTGTTGAGGCGGAGGGTCTTGCAAAACTCCCTTGTTAACCGAAAGTGCGGAACTGCCTGTCTATGTCCACCACCGACCTTCATACTTCAACCATGAATGAGACAATGTCTAGATTTTCCCGAATTTTAGTGGAAAGATATTTGAAGTTGCTGGATATTCATCGATCGTTGACGAATATGGATTGCGAACATCAAGTAACTAGAACTTTTGGATTTTCTATGAAAATGATTGGGATTTAGTCTTCATGAAGAACTCACGCGAATTGATTGACTGGTACTGGAATTTTGGATGCAAGAGCAACTCCATATGAATTGGATTCCACTTCGTGGTTGGACCTGCTATACACTGCGGATCGGATCATCAGAACGGCATCCAAAAGTATCGAAAATCCACGCTCATGCAGTATGGCGTTGTGGGGAACTTCTCAGACAGGCAAATCGACACTTCTCTCATCTTACCTAGACGGTGATGACGACGGTTCGGGTCGAAATTCCGCGTTGACTTGGGACGGTGGTCCACCCATTCGGTTTTGCCGTAAGAATTTGGGTGAAACGCCTCCCCCTGAAACGGTAGTGCTTAACCCTTACAATGATGATAGTGATGCGTCTAGCTGTATTTCGCGATTCCAACTCGTTCAATCAGTGGAGAACCCGCAATACACCGTTGAGATTCGGTTCGCTTCGCCTGATCAGATTATGCATGCATTTGCCATGGGCTATGTATCGGAATGCAGTCTGAGACGGGGTAAAAATGGAGAACTTGCTGCAATATTGTTCGACCCAACTTCGTTTAGAGAAGCAATTGAGAACTTCTCCGTAAAAAATGCAAAGCAGTTGGAATTGGCCCCTGATTCTCAGGCTGCTTATGGTCGGCTTCATGAACTTGCGGAATTGGTGGACAGTTTAATCTTAAGCGGTGTAAGTCGTTACGAGGCTTTAGAGTCTAGGGATGGTGTTCCAGTAGCACGTCCATTAATACTGAAAGCTTTAAGTGCAACGCCCGATACCAGTTCAGTCGATCGGCTTTGCTATGAATTACTTTGGGATGATAAACCAGCAATTACGGATATATATGAGCGTCTCAGAGATTGGATCAATGCTCGTCGCAACGAATGGAGAGACCGTCCGGTGTTCGCTTCAGCGGAAGTGGCATCATTGATTTTAGATGCTGCTGTTTATTCCAGGCTGCATCATAAAACCTCTGGCACCCGTGAGGAAAATCAAAGGCGAGTCAATCGGATTAGGGTCCAGTTAACTGCTGATCGAGTGAATCTGGGTCTTGACCCTAATATGGGTACTCCTTTGTTCACTGATGCTGAAGACTTCGGATCTCTTCAGGGATGCGTGATGGAGCTTGTCATTCCTGTTAGATCAGATGTAGTACAACATCGGGCTAAATTTTTCAATTTCCTTTCCGAATCTGATTTACTTGATTTTCCTGGAACGGGACGTGCGCACGATAATAGGGAGACACGCCTTGGTTTGCACTCATTAGCACCGAACGAAAAACAATTGTTGCTGACACGTGTACTCAAACGTGGAAAAACCGCATCGATTGTAGCTGCTTATTCACGGGATTTGACCATTGACGGCTTTTCGATCTTTTCGAAAGTTCGGGACACACCTGGACAGCCCCAACAACTCACGACGGGCATTCGAACTTGGTGGGGTTATTATGGATACGACTCCAGGAAAATAAGGTCCGAGAAAGATAAATCGCCACTTCCACTCAATATAGTCCTCAGTTTCTGGGGCTTATTTCTTAGCCAGACAGCCCCCGAAAACGTCGAAACAAATGGAGTTGCACAGATCTTTGACAATCTGAGGCCGCTCGATATTCTGGCCTCCCCAAGAACTGTCACCCGTTCGCTTGCTGTGACATATGAACATCTCAAAGGTGCTGAGCTTCCAGATACGACTACACCCAATTTTAAAAACTTGATTAACAAGCTTAAGCATCAAAAAGAATTCCAGGAGCACTTTCAAAACTCATGGACTTCGTTCGATGCGATGGTTGAGAATGGTGGTTCGGACTATCTTTTCGAAGTTCTACTGGACCAAGCAA
>CAMCFM010000224.1 GCA_945874095.1 Candidatus Kuenenia stuttgartensis | reverse complement strand
GGGCTAGCGCCCTGCGGCTAGATTAAAAGCGGAAACCGTTGGCTAGCGCCATGCACCTATCCGGTCTTGGCGCTAGAAATGCGAAAACCGGTATGAACTGATGGCTGGCAAGTCGTGTCAAGATTCTGTAAACAGGCAGATTGTTTGTCATCGGCTATTGACACACAGGTGGTCAAAGCGTAAATTCTACATCAGTCCTGTTGATCGGTTCAGCTGGATTGGAAATCGACCTAAAGTCCTACGGTATCTTGGGTTACTAGGCTTTGGAAGCAGTAGGCTCCACGTTTGAATCGTGTCGCCCCGATTTCAATTTCATGTTTTGCGTGATTAATGCAAGGCATCTAATTAACACTTAAAGTGATGTCAAGGGCATTGATACTCGGGAACGATTTCAAATGCCTGACAGTCAAAACATAGCAAAACAAAACGCCGCAGTCGCAGGTGCTAACATGGTCGTTCACGGGATGGCCGTGGGCCTTGGCTCTGGGAGTACTGCGGAATTACTGGTGGCTGAACTGGGCAGAAGAGTGATTCAGGATGGCCTGGAGATCACCGCTGTGTCCACCAGCGAACGCACTTCGCAGCTTGCCCGTCAGGCTGGAATTCAGGTGGTGGATCCTGCTCAGGTGAATCAACTCGACCTTGTGATCGACGGTGCCGATGAAGTGGATCCGGAATTCCGGATGATCAAGGGGCGCGGCGGGGCTTTGTTACGCGAAAAAATTGTGGCGGCCGCTGGCCTGAAGCGTGTGATTCTGGTCGATCAGACCAAGCCCGTGATTCGACTCGGTACCAGACACGCTTTGCCTGTGGAAATTGCCGCTTTTGGGCAGCATTGGACCATCTCCAGACTTGCAGAGCTGGCACATAAGGTCAGCCTTCGTTGCACAAGTTCTGGTGATCCTTTCATCACAGATGGTGGGAACAGGATCGTCGATCTGCAAACTGGTCCTATCGAAGATCCGGAAGCTCTTCAGGCTGCACTTCTGGGAATTCCGGGAGTCTACGAAACTGGCTTGTTTATTGGACTTTGCGACGTATTGATTGTGGCTGATTCCAACGGTGTTCAGATTCGCAGCCGCTGAGAAGCAGTTGGAAAAGTCGCTGGATTGTTGGGATAGACTGGACTTTTATGCCAGAATTTCTTTGATCACACGGCCACCGTTGACTGTCAGACGCTCGTCGCGACCATCGCGCGGGAAAGTCAATCGCTTGTGGTCGAGTCCCAATTGGTGCAGAATTGTAGCATGGATGTCGTGTACGTGGACACGTCCTTCAATCGCCTTCAGCCCGAATTCGTCGGTGGCTCCGAACGTTAGGCCCGGCTTGATGCCTCCACCCGCCATGAACATCGAGAAGCCGTAAGGGTTGTGGTCGCGTCCCTTGGTTTTTTCGTTCATGGGAGTTCTGCCGAACTCGCCGCCCCAGACCACGAGGGTGGTATCGAGCAGGCCTCTGCGTTTGAGGTCTTGAATCAGGGCGGCCACGGGCTTGTCGCTTCGGGGACAAAGTCGGCCGTGATTTTCTTCCATGTCGCCGTGGGCGTCCCACTGGCTGCCTGAACCGCTGTAACACTGAACAAACCTCACACCTCGCTCAACCAACCGGCGGGCTCTCAGGCACATCATGCCGTAAGTCTTTGTCCGGTCTTCGTCAAGGCCATAAAGCTTTTGCGTTTCAGCGGTTTCGTTGACGATATCGACGGCCTCAGGGGCCTCGGCCTGCATCCGGTAAGCGAGTTCATAAGCGGCAATTCTTGCAGCCAAACGTGTGTCTTCTTCTCTGCCTTGAAGATGCAGGCGGTCGAGGTCGGTGATCCCGTCGAGTTTTTGCTTTTGGGAACGCTTGTCGGAACCCTTGGAGGAATCGAGATAGAGAATTGGCGAACCATCGCGGCGGAACGGGGTGCCCTGAAACGTGGCGGGCATCCAGCCTGTCCCCCAATTCCGGGGCCCGCCCAGAGGGTCGCCCGCATCGCACATGACCACAAACGAGGGGAGGTCGGAATTCTCGGTACCGAGGCCGTAACTGACCCATGAGCCAAGACTTGGACGACCTGCCAGAATGCTTCCGGTGTTCATCTGGCAGACACTGCCGACGTGGTTGATTCCATCGCACCAGCAGGACCTGATCAGGCAGATATCGTCAGCCACTTTCGCGACATTCGGGTACCAGTCAGAGACCCACATGCCCGACTGACCATGCTGGGCAAACTTCCGCTGACTTGGCATCAACGTATTTCCGCCCACACCCATGGGCGTAAAAACCGGTCCGATACTTTCCGGAAGTGGTTTGCCAGCCCAACGTTCCAGAGCAGGCTTGGGGTCGAACAGGTCGATATGGCTGGGGCCACCTTCCATGAACAGAAAGATGACACTTTTCGCCTTGGGCGCAAAATGGGAAACGCGCTGTCCCAAAGGGTTTAAGGGATCAATCTCAGGCACTTCGGCACGAGCGTTGTCCCATGCCACCATGGAGCCGAGGGCCAGGCTTCCGAATCCTCCGCCGGCTTGGGCCAGAAATTCACGACGAGTTGTCGGCCAGGTTACGTGCGTATTTTTGGTTGCCTGAGGTTTCATCGTGGCGTCTCCGTCTCTTTTTTAATCGACGAATACAAATTCGTTGAGGTTCAGAACCACGTGGCAGAGGTCTGGCCAGATCGCTGAGGGGCTTTGGCCTGAAGATTCCCGCTGTGATCGCAGAGTTGCTGCAAGCTCTTGCAATCGAGAGAGTTCTGGTTCGGTTGGTGTGCGCCCAAAGCAGAGTTTCCAGAGCGACTTAAACCGTTCAGAATCGCTTGCATTGGGCTCGTCCCGCAACAATCGTTCCGCCAGAGCCTTGGACTCATCCAGCGCGAAGTCCGAATTGAGCAACATCAAAGCCTGAGGAGCGTTGATGGAAACCAGTCGTTCAGGGCACGTCAGATTCGAGTCAGGATAATCAAACGCCTCCAGAAACGGATGTTTGATATTGCGCTTTACGAACATGTAAACACTGCGGCGGCGATGGTTTGACGCGTCTTTATCCACCACCCAGTCTTTCACGTCAATCCCGGCTGGAAGCGGTGACATCACGCTCGGCCCGCCCGTGGCAGGATTCAATCGGCCTGAGACTGCCAGAACGCTGTCTCTGACCATCTCAGCGTCTAGTCTCCGGCGCATCTGGTGACTAAAAAGCATGTTGTCAGGGTCATCCTGACTCGCCTGATTTGAGGGAGTACTGGATTGCTGGTATGTCGAACTGGTCACCATGAGTCGGTGCAAGTCCTTCATGCTCCAGCTGTTGCTTACGAAATTGGAGGCCAGCCAGTCCAACAGTTCAGGGTGACTTGGCTCCATGCCCTGAGTGCCGAAATCGGACGTGGTGGTCACAATGCCTCGGCCAAAGTGCTGCTGCCAGATCCTGTTGACCACCACACGGCTCGTGAGAGGATGCCCGGGGCTGGTCAGCCATTCGACCAAAGCGGTTCTTGTGCCGGTAGTTGCATGACCTGTTGAGTTCGGTTTGATCTGCTTTTTATCGCTCAAAACCGAGAGCAATCCTGGCTCAATCACCTCCGCCTGCCGGTGGAAATTTCCCTTGAGCAGAAGGTGGATGGGATCGGCTGTTCGCCCTGTATCGGTCATGCCTGAGGCCACTGGAAGCGGTGAAGGCTTGGTTTTTTCGACCTTGCCAAGTCCGGTCTTCATCTCGGTCCAAGCCTGACGGTCTGTTGGAGTCATGGCTGCAACGACTGACTCTGACGAGACTTTCAGCGTTTTCATCGCATTGCGGATGGTTGTCACCTGAAGATCCGTCCGCTTTGATGGAGCCGTTTCCAGAGCCTTCAAGGTGGTCGACGACATCCGGCTTCGTACGGGTTCCAGAACCGTGGTCCAGTAAGGCTGTTCAATGTTGGTCAAAGCCTTTTCAAGAGAGGCTTTGCGAACGCTGAATTCGCTCTGGATAGTCGAGTTCAGGGCCACTTCCACAGGGTCGCCCACCGGATAGTCGTCTTTGGGGGCGAGACCACCGAACAGGGCTTGGAAGCGGTAATAATCTTTCTGGCTGATGGGGTCAAACTTGTGGTCGTGGCAGCGGGCGCACGCGACTGTTAAACCCATGAAGAGAGAGGCATTTGTGTCAGCGATATCGTCCAGAATCAACTGCCGGTTCAAGCCTGGAACCATGTTGTTGTCTTCGAACGGATAGTGGCGATTCAGGCCTGTGGCGATGAACGAGTCAGGTCGGTTTGGTTCGACTTCGTCGCCGGCGAGTTGCATGGCGATGAATTTGTCGTAAGGCATGTTGGAGTTCATGGCTTGGATGACCCAGTCCCGGTATCTCCAGGCATTGGGACGATTTACGTCTGCTTTGAAGCCGTCGCTTTCGGCGAATCGGGCCAGATCAAGCCACCAGCGGGCCCATCGTTCGCCATAAGACTCTCGATTGAGTAGACTTTCAACAAGTCGTTCATAAGCATCCGGGCGATTGTCGGCCAGAAACGAGTCGATTTCAGCAGGCGTTGGAGGCAGGCCCGTCAGGTCAAATGTGACCCGGCGAATCAACGTCGATTTCGTCGCCTGAGGAGCTGGTTTGAACTCCATGGACTCCATCTGGCTGAGTATAAACCGATCGATCGGATTGCGTATCCACGACTCTTTTTTAACTTTGGGTGGAGTCGGAGATTTCACGGGCTGGAATGACCAGTGGCCCTTTTGTTCAGAAGTCCAGGTCGGCTCAGGGGTAACAACGTTCACCTTTTTGGTCTGGTGAAAATCGTCGTCGGCAATGATGGAGCAGGGCACAGCCATGCCGAATGAAGAGCAGGCAGCGAGCCAGATGAATGCTCTGGAAATATCGATCGAACGCATGTGTGCAAGCTCCGAACACGGCCTTGGACCGATGGAGGCTGAATTCAACACTGGAATCTGGATCAAGACGATTGGGCAGGCGAGACTTAATAATAATCTATTCGGTTTTCTTGAACGAGTCCACAGGTTTTAGCATTAAAAACAAAATAAGTTCTCTCGATTCCGAGGCATTTCAATCGGATTTCCGGGAATAAACCATGGTGTATGGATTTATTCCCAGAAGCCAATTTAAGATTGACGACGGTTTAATGCCTGACAGAGGTCGGATGACTGGTGGTCGGGCGGGAATTTTTGGCGATCTGGCGATAGGCGTCCGCTTGATCCCAGCGAGGCAGGTCGCAGAGGTCGCCGCTGATGTAAATGTGGTGCCAGAGTTGGGTTGTGATCACGCAGGTCAGCGATTGATCCATCACAAAGCGTCGTGGGGTGATGGTCGGGATCGATGTCTGGAGACGTCTCTGGCGAGCGATTTTGGCTGGGTCAAAGTAGCCAGTCTTACGAATGGATTCTTCGGATAAAAGCTGGTCCACCCACGGAGGACGCAGGTCGCCGAGGAAGCTGTCTGAACGATTGGCCCGGAACATGGTTTTCTTGCGATTGGCGATCTTGGTCGGCAGGGTTTTGGCCGCCACTTGCCGCAACAGCCATTTGTCGATCCGGCCATTGAGCTTGTACTTGGGATGGATGGTGGCACAGAATTCGACCACTTTGTCGTCGAGGATCGGATAGCGGCCTTCGACCGATGCGTTCATCGTCACACGGTCGCCTTTAGCGTGTAGCAACATGCCTGCTAGCATGACTTTATAGCCGACATAAAGCGACTGGTTCAGCCAGTTCCACTTACCGAATCGCTCATTGGGGAGATTGAGATCTTCGTAAGGGTTATATCCGTCGAGTTCCTGCCACATACGCTCGCCGTAAAGCAGGCTTCTGCCTTGCCCGAGCCAGTCGTATAAGTCCTGTTGGGCTGTACGTTTGCCAAAAATCGGGAATCGGTCGGGGCGGGCACGGCGATCGCCGTCGATCATGCCCAGAATGCCTTGGCGGAGCAGGGCAGGGATGGCCGAACCGAACCGTTTGCGGAATTTTTCGCGAGCGGTGCCTGACTTGAACCAGGCATAGCCAGCCAGAGCTTCGTCAGCCCCTTCGCCGGTCAGAACCACCTTGTTACCGGAATCATGAACGGATTGGGCGAGTCGCAAAAGGCATCCGGCGGAGGTGTCGAGGATCGGCATTTCAGCGGCCCTGATCAGCTCAGGAATCGACGCTGCGATGTCCTTTTTCTCCATCGTAACCATAGTCAGGGGCGAGCCTAAGGCAGCGGCGGCTTCGATGGCCTTTTCTCGTTCGTCAGGGCCAGCTTTTTCGAGGGCGATGGTGTAGGAGTCGACAGGCCCTCCACGCTCTTTGGTGGCCAGGCCGAGAATCACTGTGGAATCTAGTCCACCAGAGATATAGCTGGCCACAGGCACATCGCCACGCAGACGGATGTTGGTGGCTCTTGAAAGCAATCGTTCGAGTTCGTCGACCAGAATCGAAGGGTCAGCGGCGACTCGTTCCTGACCATCGTCAGGGAAGTCGAGATCCCAATATTTATGGGTCTCGATCTTGCCATCTTTCACTTTTAGAAAGTGGCCTGGAGCGATTCCCTGGATACCTTCAAACGGAGTTTGGGATGGTGTGGCGCTGAAGAAATTGAAGAAGTAGTCGAGGCCTTTGACATTCGGTCTGGCCGTAACAAGGCCTGATGCCAGAATGGCTTTGATTTCTGAGCCCCAGATCAGCCAACCATCGGCGACTGCGTAGAACAGAGGGCAGATTCCAACCCTGTCCCGGCCCAGGATCAAGGTACGGTTGTCGCGGTCGTAAAGGCTGACTCCGAATTGACCTCGGGCATGGTCAAACATGCCGGGACCGTGGTCTTCGTAAAGGTGGACCCAGGCTTCGGTGTCGCAGCGTGTGGCGAGGTGATGTCCTTTGGAGAGCAGGGTTTGGCGAATCTCGGGATACTCGAAAATTTCGCCATTGAAAGCGACCCAGATCCGGCCATTTTCGTTCGAAATCGGTTGGTGACCACCCGCGAGGTCGACGATCGAGAGCCGGCGGGCTCCGAGGGCCACCCCTGGCTCGATGTGAATGCCTTCATCATCTGGGCCACGGTGCGTGATTGCGCCGGTCATGGCCAGCAGTCGAGTTGTGTCAAACACTCGTTGTCCGGTCAGGTCGAA
>CAMCFM010000223.1 GCA_945874095.1 Candidatus Kuenenia stuttgartensis | reverse complement strand
AGATCAGCCTTGATGGCGATCGCCTTAACGCCTGCCGTTTTCCGGATCTCGTCCAAAGTGGCTTCGATTTCAAGCTGGCTGGTATGGAATGTCATGGCCACATTCGCCCCTCGCCCGGCAAGTCGCCTGGCAAGGTCGGAACCAACGCGTTTTCCGCCAGTTATCAAGACATTTTTTTCAGGCGAAACAGTCGATGGTTCTGACATGCTCAATCTCTACCCTTCTGCGTCCAATAGAGGCATTCAATTCTTACTTACGAGGGATCCAAAGTGCATCAGCCACTCCAGCACGCAGATTTACGAACCGGGCAAAGACGAATAGATAATCACTCAGCCTGTTCAGATAAACCACCGTAATCGGGTCAACAGGCTCGTGCTCGACATGCATCAGAGAGACCACATCACGTTCAGCCCTTCGGCAAATCGTTCGTGCCAAGTGTAGTTGGCTAGAGGCTTTACTGCCACCAGGCAAGATGAAATTTTTGAGCGGCTCAAGCTCTGCTTCCATCTTGTCAATAAACCGCTCGAGTTTCACGATGTGGTTTAAGGTTATGGCATGAAAAAACGGACCATCTGGATTTGGATCGGCCAACGCGGATCCAAGCACGAAGAGATCTTCCTGTACCTCGTTCAACCGCTCGTCCAGATCCGGGTCCACACCTTCAGCCCGGACCACTCCAACCACGGCGTTGAGCTCGTCCACAGTCCCATAGGCCCCGATGCGGGCGTTGTCCTTAAAAACCCGCTGTGGACCAAGCAGGCCTGTCATTCCCTCATCGCCGGACTTGGTGTAGATTTTCAGTTGCAACTTCAGGATCCTGTGCTGGTTAAGTGCTTGTGTGGAGTTCCGTCAACGGAGCGTTCTGAAGCCGCAACGCTAGGCGTAGACTTCACGTACACCTATAATAAACAAATCTCACGTTTCGGCCAGTGCCGGAAACCGTCTAACTGCACAATTCTGGCCTTCCTTCCTCAATGGCAGGTACTCCAAAGATGATCTTACAAGTCTTGATCGCCTCCCTGATTCTTAGTCAGCCTCCGATGGGCCCTGCTGAGCCGAAACGGTCTGCGGAAGAAGTTGCCAAGCTTGAAAGCAAGCACCTCAAAAATATCCGCCAGCTCACCTTCGATTTCGCCAAGGCTGGTGAAGGTTATTTCAGCCCTGATGGCAAAAAAATCATCTTTCAAGCCGCCCCTCTTGGTCAAAATGACTATCAGATCTTTATTCAGGAAACGGATCCAGCTGCCAAGCCAAAACTGGTCTCGACCGGCACTGGCAAGTGTACCTGTTCGTACTTCCATCCGAATGGACTGTCGATTTTGTTCGGCTCCAGCCACCTCGATCCAGCCCTGAAAAACGGCAAGCCAGACGCAGCCAAAAAGAATGGTCCTGCTTACAGTCGCAGCGACCGCTACCGCTGGGATTTCGATCCATATATGGACATTTTTATCTCCAATCCTGACGGCACCGGTATGGCCCAGCTCACAGATACTCCCGGCTATGACGCTGAGGGAAGCTATTCGCCGGACGGCAAGCATATCATTTTCACATCGTTCCGTGATGGTGATGCCGAGATTTATATCATGGATTCTGATGGCTCCCACCCGCGCCGGATTACTCGGAAAAAAGGCTATGATGGTGGCCCTTTCTTCTCTCCTGATGGCAAGAAAATCATTTATCGCAGCGACAGGGCCGGTAACGACCTGTTGCAACTCTATATCAATAATGTTGAAGGAACTGCTGAAAAGCAATTGACGAAGAACGAGGCCGTCAACTGGGGTCCCTGGTTCCTTCCAGACAGCCGCCACATCGTTTATTCTACATCGATTCATGGGCATGCCAATTATGAAGTCTATTTAATGGACATTGAAACTGGCAAGCAGGAGCGGATCACTTACGCCGATGGTTTTGATGGTCTACCCGTGATCAGCCCTGATGGGAAGCAGATGATGTGGACAAGCAAGGGCCGAAACAAGGCCAATACGAGCCAGCTTTATATCGCCGATTTTATTGCCGATACCAAGCCAGAAACACCGGCGGCCAAAGTGGCCAAGCCGTAAGACCTGAGTCTGAAGTTGCAATTGCGTAATTGCAACTGTCACTTTTCAAAGTACTGAACCAGAATCGAGAATCCGATGCATTCCAAGCCCGTTATCAGTCACACACTCGGTATGGCCGACCATCTCCTGACTTCCTATGTTGCTGATCTCAGCGATTCAGAGATTTTACTGGAACCAATTGAAGGCATGAACCATATTGCCTGGCAAATCGGCCACCTGATTTCCTCTGAGCGGATGTTTGCGGAACTCGTCAAGCCCGGCGCATCCCCTGCCCTGCCCGAAGGCTTTGACGATCTCCACTCACGCACCGACACCCGTGGAACATCTCCTGAACAGTTTCATGCCAAAGAGTCTTACATGGCTTTATACAAAGTCCAGCGAGATGCTACAAATGCAATTCTCGAAGCCATAACAGATGAAGAACTGGCCGCCTCAACAGACGAAAAGTTCGCTGCCTATGCGCCTAATGTGGCAGCACTGTTAAACATGATCGGATTGCATTATATGATGCACCTTGGTCAGTTCGTGGCTGTTCGACGCTTCACCAAGAAGCCGATTGCTGTCTGACCAGATATCGATCGAATTGTATTAGAAAAAGAAATGCCGATGGCTCGTTTATTCTGGCCTCGTCATTTCTTTTTGATTTTGTCAGGCAATCATCTCATTCCCTTCTGAAGGCACTGCGTATCATGGCGGATCGCTTTATTCGAGTTCAGGGCGTTCGGGTTCACAACCTTAAAAATGTGAGTGTGGATCTCCCGATCGGTCAACTGATTGCAATCACAGGAGTGAGCGGTTCTGGCAAGAGTTCTCTGGCGTTCGACACGCTTTATGCTGAGGGACAGAGGCGATACCTCGAAACATTTACAGCCTATACACGCCAATTTCTGGAGCGCCTGGAAAAGCCTGACGCTGACCGAATTGACGGAATTCCTGCCTCAGTGGCCGTCGCCCAGCAGGCTCCCAAGCGGTCGAGCCGGTCCACGGTGGGCAGCATGACGGAAATCGACGATCACCTGGCCGTGCTTTTTGCCCGTCTCGGCTCGGTGTTTTGCCAGGGATGTGGCGAGAAAATTGAGCCTTCATCAGTTGGTGCTGTTTCTAAAACACTTGCAGCCATGGCCGATCGAACACGTTATCAGATTGCATTTCCGATGGAAATTGTCGCAGGCACGGATCGCAATTTATTAGCAGATAGTCTGCGAGAAAGCGGATTTTTGCGAGTGAGGATCGACAACGAGACTCACATGATCGAATCAGGCCCAATCCCGGGTAAGTCCACCGGCATGATGGACGTCATTGTCGACCGACTTGTGAGTGGCACAGAAACTGAAGAAAGGCGTGAAGATTCCATTCGGACTGCATTTGAACGTGGTTATGGCCGGTGCCGGATCCTGACGGACGACCGCTCTTTGACATTCCATCGCGACTGGATCTGCCCCACCTGTGGTATTGAACATGCAGAGCCTGAACCAAGCCTTTTCCGGCCCAACAGCCCGCGCGGAGCATGCGATTCCTGCGAAGGTTTTGGGCGTGTGATTGACGTGGATTACGACCGAATTATTCCCGACCACCAGAAATCTCTCAGAGAAGGTGCCATCGCGCCCTTTCAAATGCCTGCTTATAAAGAGATGCAGGATGGCCTTGAAAAGCATGGGCCCAAGCTGGGCGTCAGGCTTGATATCCCTTGGGCGGAATTAACCGACGACGAAAAGAAGTTAGTTATTGACGGAAAAAAATCGAAGGGTATGCATGGTATTAAAGATTTATTTGAATGGCTTGAAAAGAAAACTTACAAGATGCATATTCGCGTATTCTTATCGCGATGGAGGTCTTACAGAACTTGTGACGCGTGTCAGGGGCGTCGATTGAAACCGGTCTCACTGGCGGTGAAACTGGAAAGTCAAAACATCGCTCAACTGAGTGAAATTCCACTCGAGAATTTAAAATTGTGGCTGGATCAAGTCGAGATGAATCATGCAGGCCACCCTGCTGTTGTTCGTGTGGTGAAGCCAATGACCGCTCGCCTGAATTATTTGATCGATGTCGGGCTTGGTTATTTAACGCTTTCCAGAGCGGCCCGGACACTCTCAGGCGGAGAGGCTCAGCGAGTGGGGCTGACAACAGCGCTTGGATCAGGGCTGGTGAATATGCTTTATGTGCTGGATGAACCCACGGCGGGCCTTCATTCAGCCGATGTCGGTAAACTGTTGCATTTGGTGCAAGCCCTGCGCGATCGAGGGAATACCGTGGTTGCTGTGGAGCACGACGCAGATTTGATTCGTGCTTCGGATTATCTTGTGGATCTTGGCCCGGGGGCAGGCGAAAACGGTGGGCAAATTCTGTTTGCAGGTGCAACGGCTTCTGCCTCTGTAGAACTAGCGCCTGAATCGGTGACGATTGCATCATTAATGGAATCAAAGAAAAAGCGAAAGGCTGTAAAGCCGTCCGTCAAGCGACCGATGGACAAGGGCTGGATTGAGATCAAAGGCTGCCGGGGGAATCATTTAAAGTCGATTGACATTAAAGTTCCAATCGGCGCATTGACCGTGATTGCAGGGGTGAGCGGGTCGGGCAAGACCACATTCATGTCAGGCACTTTGGCGCCGGCTTTATGTCAGGAACTTGGGCAGGAAGCGGATCGGCCGGAGCCTTTTGAGAAATTAACCATCACCGGCGAAATGCCTGGCGAGGCGATTTTGGTGGATGGTTCTGCCATTGGCCGATCGAGCCGATCGAATCCTGCCACGTTTTTAAAGATTCTCGATGAGATCCGCAAAGTCTTTGCCGAGATGCCGGAAGCCAAAACCAAAAAATTCACGGCCAGCAGATTCAGCTTTAATAATGCAGAGGGTCGATGTTCCACCTGCGAAGGCAATGGATATCAAACCATTGAAATGCAATTTCTGGCCGATGTGATGATCCGCTGCCCTGATTGCAAAGGCGCAAGATATAAGCCTGAAGTGCTTGCCATTACATATCGCGGCAAGTCGATTGCCGATGTTCTGGAAATGACTGGCCGCGAGGCATGGAGCTTTTTCCGGACCAAAACCAAGGTGCAAACCAAGCTCCGCTGGCTGATGGATGTGGGGCTTGATTACCTGCGGCTAGGGCAGTCAACATCGACACTTTCGGGCGGAGAGGCCCAGCGATTGAAGCTGGCGGCGCATCTGGCCACCACGGGCGAGGCTGTTCCGGGCGGTTCCAAGGCGGGCAAGGTGATTTTTCTGGATGAGCCGACCACTGGCCTGCACAGCGCGGATGTGCTGACTTTGAGGCGAGCTTTGGATGGGCTGGTGGATCGAGGCCACACGCTGGTGATTGTCGAGCATGACCTGGATTTGATCCGTCAGGCCGACTGGGTGATCGAACTGGGGCTGGGGGCAGGCCACCACGGTGGAGAGGTGGTTTTTATGGGGCGCCCGGAAGACCTCAAAGGCCAGGCATCGCCTACCGGCCGAATCCTCTGATCTGATCGATCCAGATGCAATGCAGCATGGATTTATTTGGGAGTCCCAAGTCTTAATCACGCGAGATTGTTGACAGCAAAAAAAACACCGACCCCGCCTTGTCATGAAGACGGGGCCGGGGCGGTGCAAGACAAGATTTCGAGACCGGGTCGAAATCCGCCATTTTTTGGATGAAATCAGGCCATCCGTGCCTTGCGGCGGCGGGCGATGGCAGCCATCACGCCGGTGGCGATTGCGGCCAGGGCATAGGTGGATGGCTCGGGAACGGAGACGGGCTGGAAGGCGATAAATGCTGGAGCTACACCCGTGCTCCAGGAGGTCAGGAAGATGCCCGACGGATCGAACTTGCTGATGGTGTTGTTGCTGCTATTCGCGGCGTAGAGGTTGCCCGAGGAATCGAATGCCAGGCCCTTTGGGCCGTTCAGATTCGAGCTGATTTGATTGACGAGTCCACCCGACGAATTGAACACGCCGATGGTGTTGTCGCCGTAATTCGCGGCGTAGAGGTTGCCCGAGATATCGAACGCCAGGCCGGTTGGCGAGTTCACGTCCGGCATGCCGAGATTGCTGACGTATCCACCCGACGAATTGAACTTGCTGATAGTGCTGTCGCCGTAATTCGCGGCGTAGAGGTTGCCCGAGGCGAACGCCAGGCCCTGTGGGCTGTTCAGATTCGAGTTGATAATGCTGACGAATGCATCCGACGAATTGAACTTGGTGATGGTGCTGTCACTGTTATTCGCGGCGTAGAGGTTGCCCGAGGAATCGAACGCCAGGCCGACTGGGCCGTTCACACCCGAACCGATATTGCTGACGTATCCACCCGAAGAATTGAACTTGCTGATGGACTCGGTGCCGTAACTCGCGGCGTAGAGGTTGCCCGAGGAATCGAACGCCAGGCCCTGTGGATTGTTCAGATTCGAAGTGGCGAAAAACGCCTGGGTGGCCTGGATAGTTGCACCGACATTGCCTGTGGTGTCGTATTTAACGATAGTGTTGTCGCTCAACGTGACAAAAAGCAAATCCACCGCCCCGGCAAACGGGCTGGCCGCGAAGAGAAGGGCCACGGCGGCCACGAGTGAACGAAGTTGAAGTCTCATGGTGAGAAATTCCTCTCAAGGAATCTTTGGTGTGATACAGACTTTTGGAGGGGCTGGAGATAGCCCTATAAGAGGTAAGGGCGAAATCCGGGTCGACCTTACAGGAAAAGTAAAACTAATTTCACGGCCGGTGTGCTTGAACGGACTATGTCTTAATTCAGTAACGATTTACAGCGTATTTTGTTTCTTGAAGAAACTCACGGACTGGTGGTCGGGAGGATTGTCAGACCGAGTTTTTCAAGCTCGGAGTCGATCTCTCGAACTTGTTCCAGCTTGTTTGTGATCTGGTAATAGGAACGCAGTTTTGAACCTGTGAGGAACCGGATCTGTTTGCCGCCAGGATCCGACGGGTTTTGGGGCAGATTGTGAGGCGGGACAAAGGGCGTCTGCCAGAATGGTTGCAACAGGGCAATGGCTTTTTCTGGTTCATTCTGTCCTACGTAAAGTTCAGCAAGAGAGAGGG
>CAMCFM010000222.1 GCA_945874095.1 Candidatus Kuenenia stuttgartensis | reverse complement strand
CTGATGAAACTGTTCGGATTCGCCTGGCGATTCGACAGCGAGCCTGAAGAAGAGGACGACGATCCGGAACTGGTCCTTGCCCTTCAAGTGGCGGGTATCTGCTCGGCCAAACACAACGGGATCAAGGCCATCGCCATCCCGGAACGCGTTATTGTGGTTGTGGCTGAACAATTCCACGAACCTTTTGAGTCGTTCAAAGGCACCTTCTTCCGCCTCCTCGACGCCATCAAGGCCTGTACCAACGAGGTTCAGGAACTGATGGAAATGGAATATGAAGACGACGATGATGAGGATGAAGACGACGATTTCGACCCGGAATCGAACTGAATCCAGACCCATGTGAAACCTCCGTACAATCCGGATCCAAGCCTGTTCAACCACAGGCCTGGATCCGTTGAGTTCGATGAATTGTCGAATCACTCAGAACACTTCGCCTCAGCCATCACTATTCTTACCCATCCAAATTTCTTATATAAGCTGCACCAGGCTCATCTTACGCGACCCTGACAAGCGAGTCCTCCTGCAAGGACGGTTTCCAATGATCCGCCGTCGAACCTTATTAGAATCCGCTCTCCTGGCCCGATTATTCAGCCAGAATTTGTCTGCTAATCCACGGCTTTATCCGAAAATCACGGCTTATGTGGCCTTGGACCGCGAATTTTCAGACCCTTTGCTCGACCAATTCACCAAAGAAACGCATCTCGAAGTCCGTGCCAAATTTGATGTGGAGAGCACAAAAACCATTGGACTGGTGAACTCGATCCGCTCCGAATCGGCCCGACCCCGGGTCGACGTCTTCTGGAACAACGAAATCATCCACACCATCAGGCTTAAAAAAGCCGGCCTCTTAGAAGAATACACACCGACTTCGGCGGATGAATTCCCCAGCCAGTTTCGCGACCCTGATGGACACTGGCATGGATTTGCAGCCCGGGCGAGGGTTTTGATCATGAATACAAAACTTGTCGCAGAAAAAGATCAGCCGACCTCAATCAACGACCTGACCTTGCCTCAATGGAGGCGTAAGATCGCCATTGCCAAGCCGTTTTTCGGCACCACAGCCACCCATGCGGCAAGTCTTTACGCCACCATGGGCGTTGAGAAAGCCGACAAGTTTTTTGCAGATCTGCATCGCAATCAGGTGCAGGTTCTGGGTGGAAATAAGCCGGTTGCGGAAGCGGTGGCCGCTGGACGAATTGCAATCGGGCTCACAGATACGGACGACGCCCTTGTATTAAAGGCTCAGGGACATCCTGTGAAATTGATCTATCCGGATCGAAATTCCGATCAATTCGGCACACTTTTCATACCAAACACCTTGGCGATGATCAAGAATAGCCCCAATCCGGAAGGTGCCCAGCGACTTCTGGACTGGCTTTACAGACCCGAAGTGGAAACCCTTTTGGCGAACGGCCCAAGCGGGCAAATCCCGTTATCGCCAAAGGCCCGAAATTCGCCGAAGTGGGACGATTTAAATTCGGTCAAGCCGATGAAACTGGATTTTGAGAAGGCCGCCGAGCTGTTCGACGATGTGATGAAACGTCTGTCAGGACTGTTTCAGAAGTGATACGAGCAAGCTCAACAACTTGTTTCTATAAATACGAACCGGGGCTAGCGACAAGACCGGCTAGTTATAGGGCGAAAGCCCGAGGATTCTTGATTTCTCCAATCTAGCCGCAGGGCGCTAGCCCCCGGTTCGCAATACCCACCAAACCGGGGCTAGCGACAAGACCGGCTAGACAAATCCCCTTTGAATCCGGGTCTGGATTTCATTGCAAACCGGGGCTAGCGACAGGACGGCGTCAGTCTGGGTCTGTTGATGTCCTTCGGACATGCCTATTATTAGGTGTCTCCGCTGGAGCCCAATCACCAAAAACCGGAAGTTATTTCTCGCCTGTTCCCAAGTAAACGAAATCTGTGACTTCGGGCATGTGATTCAGATAGGTTTGAAATGATCGGCCAGTCAATATCCAACCTATCACTCAGATTTAATGATCTACCCTAATCAGTCTGGTAGGAATAGAAAGTGGCTCATAATTCTCGAAGTTTTTTAAAAAGACTTTTGGATGATGATCCAAATCTTAGTAAAGTTTGCCGTCAAAAAAGCCGTTTTAGTTCATAGATAAGACGATTTCGTGTCGATCGCAATTGCAACTGGGCCTTAGGGATTTGTATCTGGATATTTCCAGATCACCCATCACATCATGACAAAACCACTTGGAGGTACGACTTAAATGCCGAATACCTGCTGGTTTATCATCGGCATTGCTATGATTGTTTACACGCTCTGTGATGGATTTTCGTTTATTCTCATGACCCGAAAAACGACCAACCGAAGCGCGTTTTCGATGTGGACCGAGCGGATTTACTGGAGAATCACCCGTTCCATTTTACAACGGATCAAGTCTCCAAAGATTCGCGACCGCATTTTCACTGCCTATGCCCCAATGGTCATTCTGACCCTTATGGTGACATGGGCCATGAGCCTGATTTATGGATTTGCTCTTCTCTCATGGTCGGTAGGTGAAGAACTCAATGGAACCTCGTCAGAACCGACTTTTGCGGAATATTTCTATCTCAGTGGAGTCACCTTTTTTACTTTGGGATATGGAGACCTCTCTCCAGCTGAAACATTCGGGCAAATTTTTTCACTGATCGAAGTCGGCTCAGGATATTCGTTTATCGCCATGATTATTGGATACATTCCGACAATCACATCCCTGTACGCAGAGCGGGAAATCGGCCTTCTTCGGATCGAAATGCAAACTGGACCATGTTTCACGGCTCCCGGAGCACTTTATCGGTACATCCCAGGTCGGGATATGTTAAAAATCAACAGCTTTTTAAGTGAATCAAATGACTGGCTCCTGAAATTGCATCTCAGTCACGTCTGTTATCCTGTGCTTTGTTATCAGAGATATAATTTGGATTCCGTCAACTGGCTGAAGGGTGTCACGGCACTGGTCGATCTGTCGGCAATAAGTCTTGCCTGGATGGAACTTGAAGACGATCATGACATCTCAAATCTTTATGCACTTGGGACTAAGACCATCAAACAGTTTAACAATCTGTTCTGGCTGAAGCCGAAACAAGGGAATCCGGATTTAAGGTATTCTCGCGAAAAGTGTTTGGAACTCTGGGAAACTCTGAGCAGAATGGGATATCCAATGAAGCCTTTGGAAGACCCTGTGGCAAGACTTGAACAGTATATGCTGACCTACGAGGCTGATTTGCAAGCCCTTTCGGATTACCTTTTGATGCCAATGGCCGATATTATTGTCGACAAAACGCAAGTCTCTGGTAATTAAACTCTTTAAGGAACAGGCGAGAAATAACTTCCGGTTTTCAAAACCAACGGAGGTTAGCGTCAGGCTGGGACTTTTGATGTCCTTCGGACATAGCTATTAATTGATGTCTCCTCTGAAGTACAAATATAACGCTTCCCAGATTTATGGATGTCCAGAGGACATGCCTAGTAATAGCTGAATCCTCTGGAGACCAGACGAAGGAGGGTGGTAGGTTAGGGCTGTTGATGTCCTTCGGACATACCTATTAATAGTTCTCCTCTGGAGCCCAATCACCCAAAAACCGGAAGTTATTTTCAGCCTGATCCTTAACGCGAGTCTGGTCAGGTGAATCCGCCAGTATTTCCAGATTAGGTTTGACGCAACCAGTTACTCCTTACTTTGCATATCCAGATTTTTTTACGAGCGCGGGTTGGATTTGCGGAACCGGGGCTAAAATAATCGTATTCTGATTGCGATTATCGTTTACACGATCGAATCAAAACAACCTGGCCAGCGTCTGATAGATTAGACTTGACCTGAGAAAGGTCAGGTAGACTCTCTCTGAAACCGAATCTGGAACTTGAAAAACGGATGAACTCAGGCGAACCAGCGATTGACCAACCGCCTCCGCTGACCACAATGGTCGATGCGGATCAGGTGCGTCGCGCCCAGTCTGGTGACAAAGCGGCTCGAGAAGCCATCTTTGCTGCCGCCTGGCCCGTTTGCCTGCGCGTCGCCCGACGCATGACCGGCTCCGATGAAGATGCGCGTGATGTGGTTCAAGACTCGTTCGTCAAAGCCCTCACACATCTCGAACGATTCGATCATCGGTCCTCATTCCGCACCTGGCTGCTCCGGATCGTCACCAACTGCTCGACTGATCACATCAGACGTAACCGCCGCCGGGGTCTGCTCTTCAGTATCTCGGCCTGGACCACTGACGATCGTCACGCACCACCTGAACCATCGGCACTCATGGACCCCTCCAAGCCTATGCAACAAAGAGACTTGCGGCAGGAAATCGACTCAGCTCTCGCCCAGCTCAGCGAGACCACCCGAGGGGCATTTATCCTCTATGCCGAAGCCGAAATGACCTATCAGGAAGTGGCTGATACCCTGGCAGTGCCGATTGGTACTGTGATGAGCCGGATCCATAGCGCTCGCAAGAAGTTACAAGTGGTGGCCAAAGATCTTGACAACACCACTCCGCCCCGATCAGATCCCATCGCCCAGTCGGTCCCGAAAACTGATCCCGATCCATCTGACTCGACGTCAAACAATACCCGTCAGAACACTCGCACAAACTCCGTCATCGACTCCATTCGCAACCCCCTCAAGCTGGGATATCCATCATGAACAAGCCTGAAAATAAGCTGGATGAGATTCATCAGCGATTCGGCCAGAACTCAGCCGACTCCCAGGGACTGGTCCGGGCATGGTCTGAAAGCCGTCCGGAAATTCCTGCAGATCATTGGGAAACCGTCTGGGCGAAAGTCGTCACAGTCACTGACCAATCTGGCCCTAAAACTGCTGGAAGCATCTCTGGTTTCGCCAATGGATGGGTAAAATTGGCTGCCGCTGCCAGCGTAGCCGCTCTTACGTGGTTCGCGTGGCCTTATGGTGCTGATCGTCAACCGGCCAACGATCCAACGATTGTCACCCACTTGAAACCTCTCGGAAACCAGTCAAATCCAGCACTTCCAGTCTCTATCGACCTGATCGAAGCCGAGTCTTTCGCTGTAATCAGGCTCGACGATGCCCACTGCCACCCAGAGAATCCATGTCTCGATTCTGTCGACTCATCGACCAGTGAATCCAATGGTGCGGCTCTGGCCTCAAACTTCAGCCTTTTCAACGACCTTGAATCGCTCGCAACCGATTGATGACCATCATGACCGGCCCACACTCCAATCATCGCAGAATTGCCCTCAAAGCCTTGGCCATGACAAGCCTTCTGATGGTTTATCCATCGATGTTTGTGTATGGCCAGAACCCGAACGCGAATCCATCTTCTGAAGATTCCCGACAGGTCACCGTCATGGCCATCAGGGCCATCAAAGGCACCGGCCCGATCGACCCAAAACTGGCGACTGTGGCAAAGCAACTGGCCCAGATCATGCCTGATCATCGGTTTGAGCTGATTGATGGGAAGACCAAACGGCTTGATCCCAAACAGGCGATGGTCGTGAAATCCGTTGAAAATTCGGTTTTGACGGTTGAGCTGAAATCGCCCTCGAATGACGAAGGCAAGGTTGAGATGTTGATCAGGCTGACCATGGATGGAGGCGAGCCGTTCGAATCCGTCGTAAAAACGCCGGCCAATCAGCTCTTCTTTCTGGATCGCAAAATCAACGACTCGAACCGGCTCCTGATCGCGGTCGGGGCCAGATAACGCAACAGATTATTCTACATGTGGTTGTGTCAGAATTTCGATTTCCCGCTTGGCAAATTTTGCGATTCGTTTATCCTAAACTTCATATACAGATTTGCGCGACGGGCTGGTATTTCGAAAAAGCCTCATGGAGGAGGTCCGCACCATGTCATACATCATCCAATCCATCGTTCACTGCAGGCTTAAAAAGCAAGACGGCCGCAAACATTTGGCTGGCGTTTTGCTCGCTCTCTTGATGATGATCAGTGCGACAGAGTTCCATAAAGTCGCCGGTCAATCCGCCACACCGCCTTCGACTGCTCCCGCGTCGAAGCCTTCCGCACCGCCAGCGAATCCGTCTACGAATCCTGCAAAAAAGGCTTCTGCACCGACTGCCCCTGTAGGCCCTTTGCAGCCTGCTCCTAGCAACGCCCAGAAAACCGCCGAGCTTCGTAGCCTGATTGAGACAGAGCAAAAGCAGCTCGAACAGCTCAAGCAGGATTTGGCCAACAACGCGAACCCTGACGACAACTTCACAAAAACCGAAACCAACTTCAAAAAGCTCGACAACCTTAGGAAAGAGGCCAAGAAGAAGCTGGCTGATCTGAAGTCGGAAGATCAGGTGGATATAGAACTTGTCGCAGAAGCTCAGGGAGAGGTAGATGAGATTGAGCCCAAACGCAAGGAGGCTCTCTCCGCCTACGAGCTTGAGATTGAAAAAAACAAGACGCTTGAGGAAAAGATCCTGACCATTCAAAAGAAGGTCAATGCGGATATCCTGGCCCTGGAACGACTGACCAAGCCTGCCGAGCCGACCAAGGCTGCCAAGGCAGCGGAGAAGGCGGCAAATCCAAGAACCTCAGTGGCCAAAACCGCTACCGCTCCAGCCGAGAAACCGCATGAAAAATCGGTCGCATCAAGTGCTGCAGAGAAGCCTAAGGAAGCTCCCAAACAAGAACCTGAAAAGCCTCAGAACAGCTTGGTATCGGCTGCGATGGCTTCGTCACCGATGGGGATCATTGCGAACGCTTCGGCCAACCCGGCACCTAAAACGACTGACGAGCCTGAGACCAAGAAGCCGGCCACTCATGGCAATTCGGTGATCGCAGGTCGGGTGCGCAAGGAGATCAAGGAGCATGAGGAAGCCATTCTTGAGCTTGAGGAACAGCTCCAAACTGCCAAACTTGATGAAGCCATGGCGGCTGAACAGGTGTCGAATCTGGATCAGCAGGTGAAGCTCGAAGAAAAGCTCCGCGACAACGCTCGTAAGAAAGCCGACCTGGCCAACGAGATTCTCTCAAAGGCTCAGGAAGAATTCCGGGTCAAGTCGATCAGCGATGCGTCTCAAGAGCTTTTAAAACAGCTTGCCGAAAAACTTCTCGACCTCGATAAAGAATTTCAGACTGCCCGTAACGAGTCGCGTCTGCACTCGAACCGGCTTGCCGATATCCAGAC
>CAMCFM010000221.1 GCA_945874095.1 Candidatus Kuenenia stuttgartensis | reverse complement strand
TATGGGCTATTTTCACCATGCCACTCAGCAGTTCGCAAAAGTCCACTCTGCAGATAATCCGCTCGGATTGAATTTTCCCGAGTTTTCAAGATTAAAGCCACTTCTATCAGGCGAATATCGCGGCCTTCTGTTCTACGCACCCTGGGCTGCCCTGGCTCCTGTAGGATGGGTGTTGATGGTTGAAAATAAGTCGTGGAAACTGCTTTGGCTGACCCTTGCTGGATTTATCATTCCACTTTGGGTGAATCTCTCGTATCCTGAATGGACCGGAGGATGGTCCACAGGCCCCCGACTTCTGGTTCCAGCATTGCCATGGCTCGGAATATCGGCTGGATATGCTTTGCAAATAAAAGCGTGCCGAATTCTTTCGGTCATTCTGATGATTTGGGGATGGTTGATCTGTTCATTATTTTTAGGAGCTGGTGGTCGCGTCAGTCAAGACATCCCACGCCCGTTTCAAGACGCAGTATGGCCCATCTGGTCAGGCTCTCCATTGCCGAGATTCTGGCCAGGAGAACGGTTCTCCCGGACAGTTCCAGCCGAATTGGCTGAATATTATTTTCAGTATAAAGCCTCCGATCCCAGAGTCTGGAATCTTGCATTGTTTTTGATCGAAACTCTAGTCCTTCTGATGATTCTGGTGATGTTTCGGAGGACTGGCCCAAAACCAATCAGAAATACAACTGATAAGCCGCCTGGATGATCCCTGAATAGAATCCTGTCGGCTTTTCAAGTCCAACCACAGCAACGGATAATATTCGGATCAATTCGCCCTGATTGTTCAACATGGGCACAGCCACCGACCGATCTGCCTCAAATCCTCTCAACCAATATCCACTTCCAGCATCGGGTGGTAAGTCGATTGAGCGATATTCCGTCACGGCTTTCGACCTGGCCGCCAAAACAATTCCCAGTCCTGTGTCGGTCACAGGTACATCGGCTGTCGCTTTGGGAAATCCTATCGCAACGTCCGGCCTCATCTCAGAACAGGCCTGAAAATGCTCAAGAATCAATCGGCCGTTTTCATATCGCCAACATCCCGTGGCACGTGCATCTGCATGCTTATGTACGTATTCGATCGACTTTAGGACCAAGTCAATTGTATTCAACGGAGTTGCCCTCAAGTGCTTATTTCGCGATTTATTCTGGATAAATCAGTGCCTTTGAACGTCGATCCCCATATTCTGCAACTCCCTGTTTTGAAATGGCTTGCAATTGGCGGAGCGACGCACCTTTTTCGACGGCTTCCACCAGCTTTTTATTTACGCATATGACCATAAGCTTTTCTGGCTTCCAATCCTTGGGATAGAGCTTTCGCAAAGTCGACATCATCGCGAGCCCAATATCAATGGGATTGATCTTTTCCCGGTCTGTGATCTGGATATAGACACCATTGCATTTCTCCTTGGCAAACTGTCGTTCACTGGGAGTAAAGACGGTTGGAATAAAAACAACCCCCGCAAGTTTCAATTCATTAAGGGCACCTGCCCAATCTTTCGATTTGATCCAAGGGGCCCCAACACGCTCAAATGGAGTATCCGTGCCTCTTCCGGTTGCAATGTTGGTTGCCTCCAAAAGACCAACCCCAGGGTACAGAATCGCTTCTGTCAGGCTTCTCATATTTGGCGAAGGATTGGTCCAGATCAGGCCTGTTTCATCCCAGAACATTCTTCGATCATAATTCTGGCATTTAATGATTTCCAGATTGACTGGCAATTGTCTTTCTAGTTTCAACATTCTGGCATATTCTGCAATCGTCATCCCAGTGATCACAGGAATTTCATGGTCAGCCACGAAGGTTCGAGTGGCTTTATCACGCATGATCCCACCAAATCGGTCTGCACGGATGGGGTTCGGCCGGTCTAGGACATAAAGCAATTTATTATTCTCACCAGCAGCTTCCATCACCAGCGAGAGGGTTGATAAATAGGTGTAAAACCGTACTCCAATATCTTGAATGTCATAAACCAGTACGTCCAGATCTTTCAATTGATCAGCAGTTGGTTTTCGATTCTTGCCATAAAGTGAAAAAATCGGGAGGCCGGTTTTTTCGTCTTTGGAGTCGCCCAGTTCTTTGTCTACAGCCCCTCGAATTCCATGTTCCGGAGAGAACAGGGCCAGGAGTTTGACATCCGGAGCCTTATGCAAGAGGTCAATCGTTGCATTTCCATCTCGATCCAAACCTGTATGATTCGTGACCAATCCGACTTTTTTGCCCTTTAAAACGGCAAAGCCTGAAGCCTTCAAAACATCAATTCCATTGAGTGTTTTACTAATAGTCATACGAATGGATTTCTGGATTGGTACAGATTCATTTGTATCAACAACTTTGGTACCCAGAATCGAAGCGTCTATTATTGCCGAAGCCGCCGCAGTTGCAACCCGATAGCGAATGGACGATGAATCGCCTTTGCCTGAAGGATGCAACCGACTTGTCAGAATCACCACATAAAGACTGGTTTCTGGATCGATCCAGAGACTTGTTCCCGTAAAACCCGTATGGCCAAAACTGAGAGGCCCCATCAAGGCCCCGCGAGGATGCGAATAGCTTGTCCGAACATCCCACCCCAATGCTCTTCGCTCACCATGGGGAGAATCGCCGGCGTCGATCATCAACCTCACGGTCAATGGTGAAAGAATGGATTTTCCGTTTGGGCCAGTCCCACCATTCAAAAGCATTTGAGCATAGTTAGATAAATCAAGAGCTGATGAAAAAAGGCCAGCATGGCCTGCAATTCCATTTAAAGCCCGGGAGCGAGGGTCATGTACTTGTCCATGAGCCATCAGACCGTCAACCAAGGCTGTAGGGGCTGTCCTGGCCTTTTGCTTTTCAGGCAAGGGTTTTCCAGCAGGTGCATAGCCTGAATCCTGCATGCCGAGGGGCTCAAATATTCGTTTTCGGGTGAATTCATCGAGTGATTGATTTGAAACCTTTTCAATAATCCTGCCGAGTGCCATAAATCCGACATCGCTGTATCGGAATTGTTCGCCAGGCGGGCCTAACAAGTCTAGTTTCGCCATGTTTTGCCAGGCTTTTTCCGGGCCGGTTGCAAAATCTTTGATGTCATTATCTGGTATCAGCCCAGATCGGTGCCGAAGAAGTTGATCAATGGTGATGGATCCTTTTCCATGATTGTCCCAATCCGGGAGAAATTTTCGGATCGGGTCACTGAGCTTGATTTTGCCTTCCTCCACCAGAATCATGATGGCCGTTGCCGTGGCCATGGGCTTTGTCAGGCTTGCCATGTCAAAAATTGTATCGGTTGTCATCGGCTCAATGGCCGGGGATTTTGCTCGATTACCAAACGCCTTGAAATAAGACACTTGATCGCCCCGGCCGACCAGCACCACGGCTCCCGGAATTCGACCACTTTGGATCTCATCTCGAACAATGGAATCAATCGAATCCAGTTTCTCTGTGTTTAAGTTCCCTGGATCGGCATGAACCAAGCTCATATTCAAAAGCGAGAAAATCAGTGCAGGCCAGATGTGTGTCATTTTCATGGTTTCGATCCTTGTTTCAATGCAATTCAATTCGATTTGATTTCGCTTGAGGTGACTGGATCCAATCCCAGTCGTGAAGCCATCAGGCCAGTCACAACAACCGTGGTGGAGCCGACAAGTGCGAACCATGGCCACGCGGTGTTGGTTCCGAATTTCACATAGGAGACAGCTGCCAGCCCTAATATCATTCCCATCAATGCAGCGTTTTTGCCAACTTTGGGAAATGCAAGTCCGAGACAGAATATTCCAAGAATAATTCCCGTGACGAACGATGCAATTGCAAGGGCATTATTCACAACGCTCTCTTGAAGTCCTGTCGCAGCCCAGGCGACCAGCATTTGAAGGGTTCCGAAGAGGATGGTCATCATTCGAGATATCTTGATCCACTTCTGATCGCCGACTTTTGCACCAAAAAACGGCTGAAGGAAATCGCGTACGAGTGCCGATGACGAGCTTGAAAGTGAGCTGGAAAGGGTGCTCATCGCGGCAGCCAGAAGGGCCGCGACGACTAATCCAAGGATTCCTGTAGGCAAATGGCCAATGATATAGCTCACAAAAACGGAATCACCCTTAAGGCCTGCATCTTGAGGAACGTGCTGGGCTCGAACCCAGAGAGCTGCGCCAATTCCCAGAAATAATGCAAATTGTGCAAAGATGATAAATCCGCTAGTGATCAGGGCGGTGGCAGCCTGTTTTTGAGAACGTGCGGAAAGGTATCGCTGGACCATCATTTGATCGGCCCCGTGGGTGGCCATATTGAGGAACATTCCACCAAATACGCCGGCCCAGAAAGTGAACGGTTTTGAGAGATCCCAATCGAAATTCCACATCTGGAATTTGCCGTTTGCATTTCCTTCGGAGATAAAGCTGTTCCACCCGCCCGGAATATCTCCAATAATCAAGGCGAATGCGATGACAGCGCCTGCGATGTAAATCGCGAATTGGGCGACATCGGTCCAGATGACTGCGGTCATTCCACCGAGATACGTGTAAATAATTGTGGCAATGCCCATGATTGCAATCGAAAATGGCATGGTAAGCTGATTATCGGCTGCGATGATACCTGACTGAACGAGAAGCTGTTCAATGACCTTTGAGGCAAGGAATAGCCGGAGTCCATCGCCAAGCGTTCTGGTGATCAGAAAAAGGCCGCTGGCGACCGTTTTCACTCCCGTACCAAATCGGTTCTGGAGTATCTCGTAGGCCGAAATAATTTCGTTTCTGAAATAAGCGGGTAGCAAAAGCTGTGCAACCAAAATCCGGCCGATGATATATCCCAGAGCAAGTTGCAGGTAATTAAAGTTGCTTCCATGAGCGACCCCGGGAACGCTCAGGAAGGTGGCGGAACTGGTCTCAGTTGCCACGATGGAAATCATGATTGCCCAGGATGGAACGTTTCCTTCGCTCAGGAAATAGCCTTTCAGATCTTTGGCAGATCGGCCTGAACGTGCTCCAAGCGTCATGCACATAAGCACATAGGCTATGACAACGATTATATCTAAGCTTCCCATCAGTATTTAGGCCATTTCCTGCATGATATGAGTTTGTGCAGAGGTCTTCCCGTGGTATCTAAGATAATCCCGAGAGGGTGGATCTGTCGATAGGCTGGAATGAATGATTCGAGAATTTCCTGGAAATCGATTTCAGTGCGATAGAAATTCATTTGCACCCAGACTCAAAATTGGTATTGTTACGAGTTGAGCAAATGTGGCCACATAAACAAATAAAGGTGGGAAGGCGAAATCTTTTCATCTGAATTCACATGATGTGCAAATTCCGAATCAAGAATGATCACTGGAAAGATGACAATGGCAGCAACTCACGAATTTAAGAAGCCGTTTTATCTGGGAATTGATCTGGGCGGGACGAATATCAAAGCAGGAGTGGTGGATGATTCTGGAAAGCCAGTCTCGCATGTGAGCCTTCTGACGGAGGCTGAGAAGGGGCCACTTGTTGGCCTTGCAAACCTTGAAAAAGCCGGTCGCTGGGCTGTTCAAGAATCTGGCGTGGAGTGGAGCGATATTGCATCTGTGGGGCTTGGTTCTCCTGGGCCGATGGATTTACGAACGGGATGCTTGATTGATCCTACCAATTTGCCAAGGTGGGAGCATCTGGCGATCCGCGATTTGCTGGCCCAGCGTCTTGAAAAAACGACTGTTTTGCAGAACGACGCCAATGCAGCCGCTTACGGAGAGTTTTGGGCCGGGGCGGGCAGGGGCTGTGAAAGTCTGGTTTTATTCACTCTGGGGACAGGCGTTGGGGGCGGTGTGATCGAACGGGGAAGGATTATTGAGGGCAGAAATAGCGCTGGCTCAGAGTGTGGCCATATCATTATTGATTTTAATCCAAATGCAAGGATGTGTCCGTGCGGGCAAAGAGGTCATCTTGAAGCCTATGCTTCGGCAACCGCTTTGGTAAAACGGGCGATTGAGGGGCTGGAGAGTGGTGAGAAGTCGATTCTCGAGGAATCCACCAAGTCGGCCAGAATTTCGGCCAGAATGATTGACGAGGCAGCACAGGCTGGCGACCCGTTCGCGATTCGTTTGATGGATGAAACGGCTTATTATTTGGCAGTCGGTGCCGTGAGCCTAATGAATGTGATTGATCCTGACGTGATTTTATTTGCAGGTGGAATGATCGCTGCAGGCGAGCCGTTTCTGAATAATATTCAGAGGAAAGTCAGGCAGCTTGCATTTCCAGTTCCTGGGAGTCGGTGTCGAGTTCTTTTCGCAGAACTCGGTAACGATGCTGGTTTTATAGGAGCTGCTGGCTGGGCAAGGGCCGTGATGATGGACAAATCGCTTCAAATGTCTAAGTAATTCAACCAAACTCATCAATGGCGGACATTGCAGGAACGTCCGCCATTCATTATTGGTTTCAATCAAGAGGTTTACGCTGACCAGGACCCGTTGGTTTTATCTTGGTAAACGGACCAGATATAACCGTCAGGGTCTTTGATTGCGAATTCGCGCCATCCCCACTCTTGATCGACAGGTCCGTCTGAAACTTTGGCGTGGTAACCAGCGTCGCAGGCCCGGTCATAAGCAGCATCAACATTCGAGACCCGCAGTTGCAGGTGAATGCCTACACCCACCCGATTATCTTTCAGGTCAGGGTCGTCTTCGTCGGCGATGTGAAGCATGAGGCTGAAGTCGCCCATTTTCATGATGGCAAGTGTGAGCGGGCCGCCTTCCACTTCAGCATGTCGCTGGGCAAGCTGGGCACCCAAGGCTTCCGAGTAAAACTCAACGGATTTTTCGATGGATTTGACATAGAAAAAAGTGCTTGTCACACGAGCGGTCAAGGCTCCTGGAGGAGGCTGAACCGGACGTGGCTGGTACGGAGGAGGAGGCGTGTAAACGCCAGGAGGTGGGGTCCAGCCCTGAGTCTGTCCAGCTCCACCCAGCATCACCCCAGATGTCGGCATAACTCCACTGACCGGCTGGCCTTGCGGACGAACAGGCTGGTTCGCTGGCTTGTTTGGATTCTCATTCGGGTCACCAGGCCTTGGCTCGTCCATTATCTTCTATCTCCTGAAATCTCAGCTCTCTTCGCAATTCTGCCCTTCATTGTGGAACTCACAAGACGGAAACAGAATTCTTTGGAAATACGATCATATCCAG
>CAMCFM010000220.1 GCA_945874095.1 Candidatus Kuenenia stuttgartensis | reverse complement strand
CTTCAGCCCGTGGCTCCACCGAGCGAGGGCAGGACAGCTGGAAAGGCTGTGGATACGGCAGATCTGCTCGACTTTCTGGAACGCATTGCGGACCGTAATTCTTCAGCCTGGTCTGGTCAGAAACAGCAATTCATGGGCACCTTCGGACCCTTGCCGATGAGCCCTCCCGGGAGTCCTGGTCTGATGGTGATTCAGGCCACGATGGGTGATGTCAGCGAACCCGCGATTGGATTCGGTGGTGCCAGAACCACTCCGATTCATGTGCGTACAGACGAAGAATTCAAGAAGCATCTGCAACAAGTGGTCAGCCTTTGGGGCCGTCGATTGCCCCAAGCCAGGGGCATATATCTGGCAGGCTCAGATTTGCTGCATCAACCCATGCCAGTGGTTCTGAATTACCTCGACCAGATTTCCGAAGCCTTTTCAGATAGCACCATCGACAATCAGGCCCGGGTGATCGACCCACCCCTTACTCCTCAAAAAACCGACATCATCCTGATGACCCATCGGCTTAACGGGCCTCCACCCACCGTAGAGATGCTGGTCGAGTACCGCAAGAGAGGTGTCACGCACCTGACCATCGGTGTGGAATCTCTGAACGAAACGGTTCGGCGGACATACGGTAGATCGTGGACGAATCAGAATCTTGCCAAGTGGATTCAGAATACGAAAGAAGCCGGCTTGCGCGTGAGCATGGTTCTACTGGTTGGAGCGGGCGGAGCGAATCAGACTGAGGATCAGGCAGAGACAGTCTCGACCATGAGCGAGCTGCCCTGGTCGGAAGGGACTGTGATCTATCTGCTGGATGCTGCTGAAACTGTAGAGCAACAGGCCTTGCAAAACCGGGGCATTGCTGAGAATAACGCGGCTGCACTTCACTTGATGCGTGCAGAGCTGGCGACGGCCCTGAAGTCCATGAAAGTGAAAGTGGCTCATTACACGCTCGAGAAGGACTGGCAGTGAGCAGGTGCTGGCATTTTTGAGGCAGTCTATGAAAACAGCTTTGCCTCGATTTGTGATTGGTTTGCCTGCGTATGGTTCTTCCTAATCCTATTAGGAATCAGGCCTCATCAAAATTCTGACATGATTTTGAGGCCACGGCGAATGATTGCTCACCTCCATTGGCATATCGTTTGCATTTCCATTGGTCATGTGTGTACTTGCCGCCTGTTTTTTGTGCAGAGATATTCTGGCCTCTTCGTGAGCTCCCAGAATAGTTCTTGCCTATCAAACAGTGCACTGAGTTCATCCCAATTCAAACCGGGTGTATTGACTTAACAGGCCATGGGAGAGGTGGCGCTGAAGTTGGTATGCCCGGTTTGTGCTATTTGTAAGCAATGTGCCAATTATTTCATCTGGTTGAATAAAGTGTGGAACAAGTTTGGCCGATTTAAGTAGTGTGCTTAATCCGGACTATCGTCAGTCTACGGAGACCGTTGATGGATAAGCACGGAAGGGCCTCTCTCCGCCTGGATTCCGGCTGACAGAACTAATCGGCACCTTTAGCAGGAAGCGAAAGGTGATTGCCCATGATGATAGATCCGATCGGAGATCAGATGCGTAACAGCAGTCAGAATTTTGCGGCACGGATTCGCCGCTATTCGGGACTATTTGCGTTTGCCGTAGCCATATCCCAAGGTTACGGATTCGTAGAAGCACAGGAATCAGCCAAGCCAGGAGTGCTTTCGCGATTCTCCTCGAAGTTTTCGCGTGAAGAATCTGGCAAGAAAATGGTTCAGGCCACAGGCTTGAATCAGTCGCTGGGTCAGCGTATCGCTGCAACTCCAGACGACAGTGCTGTGAAAAAAGTGCTGTTTCAGGATTCGCCTCCTGCCGCACCTTCCCTTCCAGCTACAGGAACTCCAGGACTGGTCTCGCCTGGCCCTTCCAATATTGAGCTGAGCCTGCCTGCTGCAGAACGCGCTTTTGCCGGTGGTGAACCCACGGGTACGGAAGCCGCTGCCGAAGCCGCTGCCGAGGAAGACGCCCCTCCAACCTTCCTGAACCGTGTTCTGGGCTTGGAAGATAGTCCTGTCAAGCTTTATGGATGGATCCAGAACAGCTTTACAGGCAACCCTGGTCAACCGAAAAACGGCTTCAATTTCGGTGTGAATCCGAACTATCAGGCTAACCAGTGGCAGGGTAATCAATATTACCTCGTCCTGGAAAATGCTCTTGAGCAGAGCGATGAATTGAACTTCGGGTTCCGCATCGACAGCCTCTTCGGTAACGATGCCAACTGGAACCACATGGCCGGCGTTTTGAACAACGCATACCCATTCCCCTACTTCCCAGGCTGGGATCCTGCCCAGTTCTATGGCGAAGCCCACTTGCCGATCCTGACTGAAGGCGGCGTGGACGTGAAGTTTGGTCGCTGGTACACGCTTCACGGTTATGAAGTGGTGCCTGCCACGGGTCGTCCTCTGCTCTCCGTGCCTTATATGTTCAACTATGGTCAGCCGTTCACCCACGTCGGTCTGATGACCACATGGCACGCGACCAAACAGTTGAACATCTATAATGGTACCACGCCTGGTTGGGACCGCTTCTTTAACACCAAATACAAATGGGGTTACATGGGCGGTTTTGCCTGGACGAGTGAAGACGCGAAGTTCAACCTGACTTCGATCTACTCGGTCAGCCATGGCCAGTTCCCGAACTTCTTCAATGCCAACACCACAACGTATCCGTTTGGTTCCGCCTGGGCCGGTTATCGACCAGGTCAGAACAACATCCAATACGAAGGTAGCTGGCGGAACTTCTTCACCACCGTGGCGAGCTATAAGTGGTCTGACAAGCTCACTCAGGTGATGGAAACCGACCAGGGCTTTGAAAACAGTGTGGCTGGTATCGGGCCGATCGGTCAGCAGGGGCCTGTACCTGTCAACACGCCTGCCAAGCAGGTGACCTGGTATAGCTTCGGCAACTGGTACCTCTACAACTTCAGCGAAAAAGTCACCGGCGTGTGGCGTTCGGAAGTCTTCTGGGATCCATCCGGCGGCCGGACCGGTCTCCAGAACAATTACTATGGTCAAACTCTTGGCTTGATCTACAAGCCTAAGGATTGGCTCTGGATTCGTCCTGAAGTGCGATACGACTGGTCACAATTCAAACCAGCCTATATCGACAACACGAAGATGAATCAGTTCACCCTCGGCTTCGACGTGATCGTCACGTTCTAATCAGCCGGTATGAAACGAATTTTATTCGTGTGAAGGATGGAGAACCTCACGGTTTTCCATCCTTTTTTTGTGATCGGGATATACCAATGTAGGCCACGTCCCCTGACGTGGCACGCGCGATCATATGGCGATGCGATTTTTGATGAATTCGGATTATCGGGGTGGTCTACTTCAGCACTTTCGGTTTCGGTCCAAGGACCCGTGATTCTATAGCACACTCCAACGGTCTGGGACTTGCCGATACCCCAAAAATTGCTTACGGCCTGAAAGGTCGCGACATTCGTGATTGTACTTCCAACGGTCATGAATGAGACATTCGATTGACAATGCCCGTTCCTGTCGGGTGGGGGTGAAGCCCACCGTTCGCAAATCCATGTGGAATGTCTGCACAATGAATTATCGATTGCGTTTCATACACAATACAACACATGATTTTCAACTTACGAATGACCGGATAAATCGACGTCATCCGAACGCGCCACGAATGGTGGGCTTCACCCCACCCTACAGGAACAAAGCGGCCCATGTAGGGTGGGGTGAAGCCCACCTTTCGCAAATCTATGTGGAATGTCTGCACCATAAATCGTGGGTGGCATTCGAACATATGACCGGATAAATCGACGTCATCCGTTCGCGCCACGAATGGTGGGCTTTACCCCACCCTACTCCACCTTATTCGCAATCCAAATCATCAATCTCAATTGGCTTTCCATAATCAGCGCATCCCCAGTTTTCTGGATAATACCCCTTCTTTACAGCCTCATGAAACGATGAGTAAGGCCAATCTTTCACGCATTTCACATGCCCATGCTTCACTGGATTATAATGAATATAATGATAGTGTCGCATAAAATCAGTCTCATTCTGAATCGTGTGCTCCCAGAACCGCCTCTGCCATACCCCACGCTCGCCACGTTCTTTCTTTGAATCCGACGCCTTTGCCTCGAACCCGTCATCCAAAAGATATGCTTTTGTGAATATCGCTTTGATGCGCATAATTCGGTTCGAATAATCCGAATCCCCTTCAGGTAAACTTCATATGGTATGAAAATGGTCGGGAAGCAGTACAATCGCCTCGATCTTGAAAGGCCTTTTGATTTGCACTTCTTTTATTGCATTCCGGAGGCAATCACGTGCCAACTTATCCGTGAGTATCGGTTGCCGCCTCTCTGTAATCAAAGTGAAGAAATACTGACCACCTGGAACATACCTGCGAAGATATTCTGACATGAATACTCCTGTAATAAATATTCTGGGTTGGAGAATCGAATATGGTGGGCTTCACCCCACCCTACAGAAACTGCGTCCTTAGCCAATCTCAACGCCCTTCAATAATCTCCGATGGGTCCTCGTCGCCGAACGAACAGCCTGTATAGAGCTTCGAAGGGCCGTCTATGATCGCCAGTCGGCGGCGCGGTACGCCCGTCATGTCGGCCAGTTTCTGGCTCAGTTCCTCAAGCATCCAGCGTGAATATCCAGGCCAGTAAGCCACCAGATTTCCCTGCTTGTCTACCAGCGCCGTAAATGCCGAATTTGTGGCCTCCCATTTTCTCATCGTGGCACTGGTCGGATCAAATGCAATCGGATACGGATTCACGTATCGGCTTGACCACGCCCTGGCGGTTTCCTGAGTGCCGTCGATCACGCCCAGAACATTGGCAACGTCCAGATAATTGCGTGCGAATTCCTGCATGAATGGCTCGTAAGTCTCGCTGCACGGACATCCGTCTTTAATGAAATAAATAATTGTTGGCTTTTCTGACCTTAAATCTGCCAGCCTTTGCAATTTTCCATTCGAATCTGTCAATTCAAATTCCGGAGCCGGTTTCGATTCCTGCTCCTGAGCCTTTTTCGTCATCGGTTCTGTCACCAAATGCTTCTTGGCTTCCGGATCGTCCAATCCGAGCCTTTGCAATTCTGCCTGCTTTTTGGCCTGAAAGATAAAGTAGCCGATTGCGACAAAACCGATCACCAGAACGACCAATATCGCAGGGATTTGAATCTTGGCCGAATGCAATTTCAATTCAGGTTGGAAACGGATCATGGGTCGTGTCTTTTTTTTCTATTCAGGAATTCTTGTGTTTTACAACACGCACAAAGCCACGCACACGCTCTCCGCGATTGGTGATGGTCGTGGCTTCCCGACAGGTTCCGATCAATTGAAACTCGTTGAGAATTTCATCAAGCCGGTCGCAAGCTCGCCTGTAAGGGTCGGCCAGCCAGGCTTCTCCGCCGGGGGCCAGCATTTTCTGCAGGAGCCCGCACACCCATCGCACCAGTTTCTCTTCATAAAGCACCTCACCGCCCAGAATCAGCGGATATTGGCGATCCAGAGGCTTGCGATAATCCAGAACATATCCACTGAACTGGTCGTTCTTAAACCCATTGGCCAAAGCACTCTGAATGCAGAACTCAACTGCCATTGGCTCATAATCGGTGAAGTCCACCTGCAAGCCCAGTTCCAGAGCCGCCAGGCCGGCCAGACCCACCCCACAGCCAATTTCCAGAACCGCCAGGCCATTGGGCCAGGTTTGGGTTGCCAGCAGGTCGGCCAAGACAATGGAGCCGGCCCAGACCTGTGCCCAATAGGGCATGTAATCGTCGGCAGCATTGCGCAGACGCACGTCGGGGTCGTCCAGCAAAGGCTCGAAATCGTGAGGCTTCAGCACCCACAGAGAGCGTTTCTGGTTGTCCCAGAGAATCTTTTCCCAGGCGATCGGGTATGCAAACCCTTCGATGACCGGGATCGGTGGTGGAGGTGTTTCAGGGTCGGTTGGCTGAGATCCAGCTCTGGATGCGATCGTCGACAACTCGGGCAGCTCCGAAGGTCATGAAATGGTCCTCATTATCGTAACATTCGTGAGAGACATCGACTCCTCCGATTTTCAAAACCGCGACCGCTTTTCTCACAGAACCGGGCCAGACATTGTGATCCCTCTGGCCATTTAAGACCAATACAGGACGACCTTTCCAGCGATCCTTGAATTCCTTCTCCACCAGTTCTTTGGGCCTCATCGTGGCCGAGAGATAGATCAGCCCTGACCACGGGCGAACCAGCCCGGCACGGGTTACCCCATTCCCACCATCAGAAAGACCTGCCAGCCACATCCCATGATCGGGCATGATCTGAGGCCATCTGGAAATGGCATCTCCCACGGCTTGATCGACCACCTTTGCCGAATCTTTGCCCCAGAAGCCGAACCCATAGGAAGGTGCGATCACTGCGACCTTTAAAGCCTCAGCCAATTGACGCCATCGCCAGATCATCAGCCGAAAGTTGCCGGCATTGCCATGCAGAAACACAAAAAGGCCGAGCTTTTCCGCATGAGCGGTTTCGGGAATAAATGCGAAATAATGGCCATTGTGGATGCTCAGGCCGGTCAGATGGTTGATGGCAAGGTCGGTTGAGCCGTGAAGGTTCAATAATTCAGGCGATTCAGCGGCCATCGCGGCATATTCAACGGCAAGCGTTTCGCGAACCCGGGCGGCATGGGTGCGGCTCATGAGCGGGTCAAGCCGTGTCAGGACGGCTGTACTGCGCTGAACCAGTCGGGCTTCATTTGTCGTGGAAAGCTTCTGGAATGGGCGAAAAATATCTGATCCAGCCGGTTCGATACTATGAAACCGGCTCATGGCAGGGACCGGCTTTGAAGGAGTGTTAAACAAGTCATCAGGAAGGAGTCAGACCAGCTCGTGGATTGGCTTTCGGTTATCGATCAGGTTATGGGGCCGATCGCTTCGGTCGTGAAGCATGGTATTGGCGGCGTCGATACCGAGGTTGTGGTAAAGGGTTGCAAAAACATCGCGGTAATGGATCGGGCGTTCGATCGCCGATTCGCCCATGGCGTTTGTGGCGCCCAGAACCTGGCCAGCACGGATGCCTCCACCGGCCATCAGGGCCCCTCCCACGCGAGGCCAGTGGTCTCTGCCAGCATCTCCATTGATGCGCGGTGAACGGCC
>CAMCFM010000219.1 GCA_945874095.1 Candidatus Kuenenia stuttgartensis | reverse complement strand
TCGCGGGTCCGGATACCAGCCACATCCGTGAACGATTTCTGGCGCTTGATCCAGCCATCGCGACTGACGATCAGCCACGAATCCTCATCAACAATGTAATCTTCCTGCCTGAATTCGATCGCAGCCACAATCGTATTGGCGTCGATTCGGGTGCGGCGGGCATCTCCATAAAGTTCGGAGACTTCCACGAGTTCATCGGAAACAATCTTCCAAAGGGCCTTTTGATCGGCAAGCAGACCTTCGATCACGGCGAGACGAGCGCGGGCCTCTTCCAACTCAGCCAGAATATCAAGAATCTCGAGCCTTCCAAGCCGGTAGAGCTTGGTTTCCAGAATCGCGTCAGACTGTTGCTCGGATAGCCCGAACCGGTCGCAGAGCTTGGGCAATGCGTCGGACTTACCATTCGAATCACGGATCAGGACAATGGCCTCGTCGAGATTATCGAAAAGGATCGCAAAGCCTTCCAGATTATGAATCCGGCGGAGCAGGTTCCTACGCTCATAGTTCAATCGGCGGGTGACGATCTGAAGCCGGAAGTCGAGGAACTGCAACAGAATGCTGCGCAGGTCAAGCCGTGCAGGCACGGGCACAGACGCTTCATCGGCAGGCAGAAGGCAGGTCAGATTCACCCCAAAGGTGGTCTGTAGAGGCGTATTCTTATAAAGATAGGCCATGGCAGCTTCGGCCGTGGCACCGGGGGCAAGTTCGAGCTGGATACGGATATCATCGGTCGAAAGGTCTTTGACATTCACCAGTTGAGGAACCTGGCCACGACCGATCAAATCGCCAATTTTTTCGACCAATGGGTCCTTCTGGACAGCATAGGGGATGCTGGTCACCCAGACCAGATTTTTCTTGATGGGATCCGATTCCCAGGTGCCCCGAACTTTCAGGGAGCCGCTGCCTGTTGCATAAACATTAAGCAGCTCTGCCTTGGTTGCGACAAGAATGCCCCCGGTCGGGAAGTCTGGGCCGGGTAAAACTTCGACAATTTTTTCTAGAGGAGTCTCGCGATCATTCACCAGCAAGAGGAGGGCGTCGATGACTTCTTTAAGATTGTGGGGCGGGATATTTGTGGCCATTCCCACAGCAATCCCGGTGGCCCCATTGACGAGCATGTTGGGCACACGGGCAGGCAGGACGACAGGTTCATCGACTGTGGCGGCATAATTGGCCCTAAAGTCAACGGTATCCTGCCTCATCTCATTGAGCAGTTCTTCGGCAAACGGCATGAGCCGGCACTCTGTATACCGCATGGCGGCCGGTGGGTCGCCGTCGATCGAGCCGAAGTTGCCGTAACCATCAATTAACGGATATCTCAGGGCAAACGATTGGGCCATCCGCACCAGGGCGTCGTAAATCGACTGATCTCCGTGCGGGTGATAGCTTTTGATCACTTCCCCGATCACGGCCGCAGACTTCACGTAACGACCATCGGACTTGATCGAAAGATCTGCCCCCATGGCGTACAAGATGCGTCTTTGAACAGGCTTAAGTCCATCGCGAACATCGGGCAGGGCACGACTCGTGATCACCGAAAGTGCGTAGTGGAGATATCGTGACCGAGTGGCATCGGCCAGTGAAACATCTTCAATTTTCGGGTCGGGCGGAGGGGCCTGAATGCCCGCGTTGCCTTGTTTGCGCAGTTTACGTGCCATGATCCGTGGCCAGTGGCCGTCATCTCCTTATGACAACAGGGAAACCCTGTGTTTTGAATGCCTTGTGTTGAAACAGAGGCACCAGTAGAACGAACTCTTGTGAGGCTTCGAGACGCTAGACTACGGTTTTTGCATCGTAATCGCAAGAGATAAGAAGTCGTACCCGTCACTTAGGATCAGGCCGGAAATAAATTCCCGTCTTTAAAACCAACCAACGGGCATAAGCGTTAAGACCGGCTAGGAACCAGCGTGGTAGCCCACGGTATCGAAGTCATACAAAACCAACAGGGGCTAGTGCCAAGACCGGCTAGACAACAGCCGCAGATAAGACGACTGAATTTATTAACAGCAATACTTTAGCCCGCTTAAAATTATCACTTTTTTTAATGCTGTTTTCTTGACGACCAATAATGCAGGTATCATAATATTTATAGTAGCTCTACCCAAGGATCACTACATCTGATATTTGGCATGCGGATTGCTTATAGTCCATCCCATGTGAAATCTCCCTTCAGTCACTGTTTTACAGTTTCTTGAGGCTTGTAGTTCCCCTGTGTACCATTTGCATTCCTAATCTGGAGCATCCTCTCGTGATCACTGCCAAGCGAATCATCTCCTCGACTCTTGCTGGTATTCTCTGTTCATTCGTCATGGGTTGTGGCTCGGGTGCTGCACCTGAAGCTGGTGTTCTTGATCCAGGTAAAAAAGCTGGCATGTCACCTGTCGATAAATCAGGCGATTCCAAAACCGCCAAGCCAGCGGACGCCAAGCCCGCTGACGCCAAGCCCGCTGACGCCAAGCCTGCTGACGCCAAGCCTGCTGATAAAGCGGCTGATGCCAAGCCTGCTGCGAAGTAATCCAAATTTATCCGGCCTCATTCCTGTCCGTCATCCAAGGTCTCTCCAAACTCTCTTGAACCTACTTAGAGGTGATTCATGCGTCGTGCCTCCCTCAGAAAACGATCAGGCTTCACGCTGATCGAGTTGCTGGTCGTCATTGCGATCATCGCAGTTCTTATCTCATTGCTCCTTCCTGCTGTTCAGTCGGCACGTGAAGCCGCCCGCCGTGCCCAGTGCGTCAACAATCTGAAGCAACTGGCTCTGGCCGCCGCCAACTACGAATCCACATATTCAGCTTATCCTCCAGGCCTTTACTGGTCATTGCTGACCGGTTCCTATGCTGGCTATCTGGGCACCAACTGTGGCCCACTCGTTTTGCTGACTCCTCAGATGGAGCAAAATGCTGTCTTCAATGCCGTCAATTTCATGGAAAACATCTATTATCCATCGAATATCACCGTCAATGCAGTTGGCATTAACAGCCTTCAATGTCCTAGCGATAATGCCAACCAAATCCGTACCCTTGCATCCGATGCCTTCTTCGAGCCCGTTGCCGGTGGCCCGAAAATGGCCTATGCCAGCTATGCTGCGATGGCAGGCCCATGGGTCGTTAATACCTGGTCGATCCCAGGTGTTGGCTCAGGTGCCCGTGCTTCCCATGCCCAAGCCAAAACCAATCAATTGGGTATGTTCAACGTTTGCAGCGATGTTCGTATCAGTAGTGTGACAGACGGTACCTCGAACACCATCCTATTCTCTGAGCACACTGCTGTTCCTTTGGTCGGCTCCGCTCAAAAAGGCTGGCACTGGTGGACTTCAGGCAATCACGGCGACACCCTGATTTCATCAGGCTTCCCACCTAACCCACAACGAAAGATCAGCGGTGGCCCAGGTGCCATGGCCTTCATCTTCTCGGCATCGAGCATGCACCCAGGTGGGATCAATGCCGCTATGGTGGACGGGTCTGTCCGTTTTGTGAAAGACACCATTCAAACGGCCACACCGATGGAACCACTTCAATCCGTGAACCCCATCACCAACACCATTCCTGGCTGGGTCCAAATCATCTCCACCGGCGCAAGCGGCACTTGGGATCAAACCTTTGCTCCTAAGCCTGGTGTTCAAATGGGTGTTTGGCAAGCTTTGACCACCCGCAACGGTGGCGAAGTCATCTCAGCCGACGCCTATTGATTCGGCTAAACGGCTGATTCGCATCTAAAACATTAGCCCCGCAATGCTCTTAAAGTGTTGCGGGGCTTATTGTTTTGATCCCTGAAATTTTTGGTTTACCGAGATTACCTTATTTCAAATCACATAATTGATGGCAGTCGCGGCCTTTGACGACTCCTCAAACACCTTGAGATCTCTTGGCCTGACATATACGTCCAGTCCATTTTCAAGACCAAGTTCCAAGCTGTTGGCTTGAGTGATCTGAACATGCACCGGGGTAGAGTCCGGCAGGATCAGCTCGACCCTGGCCAACCAACCCAGCGGCGTGAGGCGTTTGATTCTGGCGGGCCAGCCTGGCAATCCGTTCGGCTCTCGGCTGATCACCAGATCATGAGGACGCACATAAATCGAGCCCCCAGGCGTACCAGGTAATCGAACGGGCAGGGGCCGTTCGTTGTCGAGCTGCATTCCAAGGATTGTTTCCGGACGAAGGATATTCACCTGACCTAGAAACTCAGTCACAAATGGGCTGGCAGGTCGTTCATAAAGCTCTTGTGGAGGCCCAATCTGCTCGATCTTTCCGTGGTTCAAAACCACCACCTGATCGCACACTTCAAAAGCTTCCTGCTGATCATGCGTCACAAACAGGCTTGTCACATGGCTTTCATCATGCAGCCGGCGCAGCCATACACGAAGTTCATCGCGTACTTTGGCGTCGAGAGCACCAAACGGTTCGTCCAGCAAAAGCACTTTGGGTTTCGGAGCCAAGGCCCGGGCCAGGGCCACTCTCTGACGCTGACCACCGGAAAGCTGTAATGGGTAACGATCCGCAAAGTTCGTCATCTGAACAAGTTTCAGAAGTTCCTGCACACGCTCCTGAACCTCGGCTTTAGGATGCTTTTGGATCTCAAGCCCAAACGCAACGTTCTGCTGAACCGTCATATGGCGGAATAAGGCGAAGTGCTGGAAGACGAACCCAATGCCACGCTTCTGGGTGGGCAGGTTGGTGGCCTCTTCCCCAACAAGCTCGATCGTCCCTGAGTCGGGCGTCTCGAGGCCTGCGATCGCTCTCAGAATGGTGCTTTTGCCCGACCCTGAAGGGCCCAGCAAGGCCACGAGCTGACCACCTGGGATCGCGAATGAAACATCGTCAATCGCCTGGAAGTTACCGAACCGTTTGCTGAGATTGCGGACGACAATGTCCATACGAACGACACCTGTATCAGAGAATTCCTATGGAGTATGCGACCCGGATTGTCACATCAATGACGGCGCATTTGACGAACCGCACCTTGATCATCTTCATTCGTTTCAGCGGCATATTCACGCTGACGAACACGATTTTGGACAGTTTCCAAGCCGACCAGAATACAGAACGAGACCGTTGCCAGAACGATGCTCATGACATAAGCCCCATGCGGGTCAAAGCTTTCAATCTGGTCGTGAACATACAGGGTGGCTGTCTGGGTGCGTCCGATGATGTTGCCTGAGACCACCAGCAAAGCTCCAAATTCGCCGAGGCTTCGTGCCACTACCAGAGCGGCTCCATAAGCAACGCCCCAGCGGATGGTAGGGAGCGTGATCCGGCGGAAAGTTGTCCACCAGTCGGCGCCGAGCGTGGACGCCACATCTTCCTGATCAGAGCCAATCTCTTCAAGAATCGGCGCAACACTTCGCACCACCAATGGTAATGTCACGAACATCCCGGCCAGGATCATGCCCGGCAGGTGGTAGACGATCGGGAAACCGATCGATTCCAGCCTTGATCCAATTTCAGACTTTGGGCCATACAGAATGATGAGCATCAAGCCTGCGATGACTGGTGAAACGGCGAAAGGTAAGTCCAGAAGGCCATCTACGATTCGTCTGCCCCAGAACCGCTGACGGACCAGGACAACGGCCATCCCGATCCCAAAGATCGTGTTTGAAATCGTCACAACCACTGTGATCTTTAACGTTAGAAGTAGTGCCTGAATCGCATCAGGGTCTGTCAAAGCCTCAAAAAAGGCTCCCATTCCAGGAGCAAATGCACGACGGGCCAATGCCACTGCCGGCCCGAAGATGAGCAGACCAAACCAGGAGAGTACGGCTCCGATTAAAAACCGCTGAGGCCAGGTCATGGTATTTTGAAGAGCTGGTGAAGGTTTCATCCCTGACGCTCCGCCCATTTGGAAGCCGCGATCATGCTCAGCAACGAACATGTCAAAAGCACCAGACTCACAGCGAGTGCCCCTTCCATGTTAAAACCTTCCACTTCTCCATAAACATAGAGAGGAGCAGTTTTTGTCGACATCGGCCGATTGCCGGCGACCATCACCACACTGCCAAATTCGCCCAAAGCACGGCTGAACGACAGGCCAGCTCCCGAGACGATGGATGGGAAAAGTGCCGGTAAAGTCACTCGGCGAAAGATCATCCAGCGACTCGCACCCATGGTGGCCGCTGCCTCTTCCTCGGCTGGATCAAGATTTTCGAGGACCGGCTGAACACTTCGCACCACGAACGGAAAGCAGACGAAAAGCAGCGCCAGGACAATCCCCGACTGCTCGTAGATCACAGGAGTCCCAAATCCGCTCAGGACCACTCCAAGCGTACTTGTCGGGCCAAACAGGGCGACGAGCATCAGGCCAGTCACGATTGTTGGGACCGCAAATGGCAAATCTACCAGAGCGTTGACCAGTCCCTTACCGGGAAATTCATAGCGGGCCAGTACCCAAGCTGTGGCTGTGCCTGTGAATACAGAGATCAGAACCATGACCACCGCCGTTCCCAGACTCAGCATGATCGCATGCCAGGCAAATGGATTGGTCACTTCAGCCCAAATCTTCGAAGGCCCTGCCGAGACAGCTTTTACCACCACTCCACCGAGTGGGAAGACCAGTACGATGCCCAGATAGAGCAGACAGCTCCATCGTAACAACTTGCCTGACAGTGATGTGCGTCGTTCAGCCACGGTTGAGCTCACGGCTTTTTCTCCGAGGCTTTGGGCTGATTCCCAGCTTTAGGTTTATCTTTAAGGAAGCCACGCGACCACAATCCATCGTTCCCAAAAACAGCCTCTCGGGCTTGTTTCCAGCCACCCAGTTGAGTCACCGTAACCACGCCCTTGGGAACAGGTGGAAGCCCCTCGGCCTCTCCTTTGCCTGTGGCTGGCCGGAATCCATAACGGGCCCAGATGGCAGCCGCTTCTTCAGTGTTGAGAAACGCCAGAAACGCCTTCGCCAATTCACTGCGGCCGTTTCGTTTTGTCGTCCCAACCACTTCTACAGCCGGTATTTCAATCCATAAAGTTCGTGGTGGAATTACGTAAGGCATCGGCCTGCCCGTGAGGCGTTCGCACTGGACCACGTCACTCTCATAAGTGATGATGGCATCGCCAGAATCCCTCAAAAAAGTGGCCAGACTCTGACGGCCGGAACCATCCATCACCGTCACTCGTTTTTGAACTCCATTGAGGAGTTTCTCGGCCCCGACAGGATCCATCTTCGCTGTTTTAGGGTCCAC
>CAMCFM010000218.1 GCA_945874095.1 Candidatus Kuenenia stuttgartensis | reverse complement strand
TGTAGGCCCGGTCCCCTGACCGGGCGGGTTTTCGCTATTTCAATCAATACGCATGTAAAGCATTACACAAAAATGATTTGCGTCGTTCTGAAATTAAAGCCAAATCCCGCCATGTCAGGGGACATGGCCTACATAACATGTTGTCGATTCAAGGATTATGAATCGCCGTTGGGCTCCGCTCCAAATCTCAGACTAAACTCCAGATTTCAGAATGAGAGGGGTATAGACAACAGCCGCAGTTTGATTGGCCACGGTTCGCTTGTTTCGTAATTGCGTCGAAACCGTTGGCTATCTCACTGAGGGTAGCTTATCAGCCGCAGAGTGCTAGCCCTCGCCAATCGCAAGCAATTGGCATACAATTACTCTTGGAAGTTCAGCTTCACCACCATCCCCCAACCTTAAACGAGGTGATTTCGGTGCGATGCAGCCAGTGTGATCGAATCGTCTCGAAAGGTTGTGTTGGCCGATTGCCAAACAGTACCCTCGCTTTTGGATGGTGCAGAGGATGCCTGGAAGTGGCTGGTGGAGTCACGATCGAAATCAGTCCTAGAGTCAATCTATTCGGCCAGAACGGTCGGGTCGTCGTCCCCATGGGTGGGACATCATGGGATTCAACGGTGGCAAGGTCCCGACAACGAATTTTCGCCATGTCCATGCTCTCAGCCGTATTGGGATTCTCGGGATTCACCATGACCCTGACCGGCTTCCTAAGAACCGATGAACCCACACCTGCAAACCCTATGGGAAATGGCTCATCAATCCTTCTGCTCGTCGGCGGTGGTGGACTGATGGGCACAGCATTTGGCCTGATCCTCGGTGTCTGGCGTACCAGACGCAATCTCAGTCGCCCCAGATCAATCCCAAAGAATTCCCGAATCATTCATCCAGCTCATGGGCTGGCATTAGCGGGTCTAGTTGCCATTGGATTGGCCGTTTTTGTATCCGATTCGAAAATCTCAGCCTATTCTGTAATTTTCGCAATACCATGCTTCGTAGCAAGCTGGTACTGGCTGAGCCGCAAAACACTGGTCAAATCTGGAATCGCCAAATCAGATCAAAAGCCCATCGAAGTTTAAATAAAAGCCGCAATTCAACAATATTTCCAGGGAACATAGACCACACCAGACAAACTAACCCGCCGCGCAATCAAGGGCGACCGCCCCAGAAGCCATGCTGTTGTGCGCAACACGTTGATTTACGAGTGGTTATATTTACTTGATCAATCACTAATGCGGCCCTTGCTCGCGCTGCGGGTTAGTTTGGCTGGCAAACATACCATCTGCGAACGTCTGGAGTATACGATTGAATCTCTCACAAACGAAAAACACCAGCAAAGGATATACTCCTTGCTGGTGCTATGAATCTTAATGATATCGGCCTGGAGTTTATTCCATTGTTGAGCTTTTCACATTGCCTCGCCAGGTGCCTTCGTTCGATTTCTCCAGATCCTGAACGGGCATCAATCGAACTCGCGGAGGCTGACGATCTGACTTCGACTTGGATGAGACTCCAGACCGTGCACTTGGCGTATCTGAATCGCGGTTTTCCGCAACAGCGGTCTCCGACTGCGATACGTTCTTGATCTTCGACTTCCCACCAGCCGACTTGTTCTCAAGTGCTGGATCCGATTCGGAAGGTGCCCCAAGCTGATTCACAGGCACGAGATCGGCATCGGCCAACTCAATCTTCGACATCTTGCCGCTCCGGGCCTTCGGAATCATCAGGCCATCCTGAGCATTTTCCGAGGCTGATGAACCGTCCGCAATCTTCCGGAACCGCGTCCCACCATTCCACCCAGCCCCTGAGTTCGGAATGGTTCGCAATGGGGCATCCGTCATGGCATCGACCATCGCCAATGAGCCAACTGGAGGTAGCCCCGATGTGTTCGGATCAGTCACTCCCAGAATACCCGGAGGAGGTATCGTGATTTCATCGTCGCCCTGAGCTCGCACGGATCGTTGCGGCGACCTTCGTTTTGTGCCGTCATTCTGGGCAAGCATCTGGCCTTTATCAAAGCCCTGGAGCTGTCGCTTGTACATCCGCCCCATATCATTGCGGGCCAGCAGCGAGTGAATCGACTTCGGAGTCGCATATAAACCACGCTTTCCACCCACCACCGCCATGTCGCAAACGCCTGCCACATAACCGTCCATCGTGTAAAGCCCGCCACCGCTTCGACCTTGGATCGGTTCGTGAAGGCACTCGACGGCTTCGTAAGGCTGACGATTGAGCAGCATACGCGACTCCGGATTCACCACCTCGGTGTTCCAGACTGTCGCATCCTTACCGCCTGAACACCCGGCCGTAAACATCATCATTTTCGGCGAAGGCTTCCAGTTCTCAGGCACCACCGGGCTGGCTGGCAGCTTGTAACCCGGGGCGATCGCGATTAGTCCGACATCGGTCTGGAAGTCATAGTCAATCACCCGGGCCGGAATATTCTTCACAGAAGTCGTCACAGTCTGACCATTCGGGCCTGTCAATTTCCCATCGAACAGGTCCACGGTCACTTGTCGGGGGAATTCGCCGGGCTTGAATTGATTCCGGGCATTATCGATCTTAAAAATGTGTGCACATGTCAGAATAATCGAATGTTCGTCGGTGGATTCAATCACCGTTCCTGATCCAAAACCCATCACTCCGCCCCCATGCACCACAATTCTGACCACGGTCTGCCACGGCTTGGGGTGGGCGGCTTCTTTGGCTGAATCTTCAGTCTCTCCAGGTTCGCCGTAATGTTCCGGCTGATTTTGGGAGCTCTGAAGACCGTCGTTATTTTCCGGGATATCATTCTCAACCAGGCTATCTTTTTCAGCCTTGGCCTTGGCGGTTTGCCAGTCGAGCTTGATGCGACGAAACTGGGAAGCAATTTTCGAAGCGTCCTGGAGTCCTTCGGAACGCCCCAGAACTTTCCCATCAGGGGCCACAATCACGAAGGCTGGAATGGACGAAACGCGAAAGGTATGAGCGAGATCTTGTTCACGATCAACGTCGAGGACGCGGATCGGGTAATTCTTCGCCTTCAGGGCATCCACCTGAGGCTTCATTTCCTTGCAGGGACCACACCATGTGGCCGAGAATTCGAGGATTGTCGGTTGATCCGACTCTAACGAGAGTGCCTCCGTCACAGACGAGGCTACTCCTGCGTATGATTGCTGTAGACGTAATTTCGTCGATGTCTCCGGACTCTTCACAGCCGGTTGAGCTGCTGAGAGGCCTGAACCAAATAGAATCACGAAAATTGCAAGGATGATGGGCATCACGGACATGCTCCCCATTTGGGCAACCAATCCACCCTGAGACCTGAAAGCTGGGATGTAACTCCACAGGCTTAACAAGACCCGAACGGGTGCGGCGTTGGATCGCTCGAAATGGTACGGCTGTAAGTCGTGGTGTGCGTCAAGTTGCGGTTCGTAACGTCTTCGTGACGCTCGTGGCCGCCCATCATCAAGCTGGCATCCTGCCAATACCGACCAAGGCAGCCTTCCTGGCATACCTTTACGCTGAACGAACCATTGTCCGCCCAGGGCTCCGCCAACCTTTGCATCCCGCTTTGGAGCCGACCGGTTCCACCGGAGGGATTGCAGATGTCGCACGTTGCCATGCCTCTTATATGCCAAACTCGATAATGTCGCTATATCAGTTTCGGCTCCTGGGGTGTCACAACTTTAACCTTTCCATTTTTACCTTAAATCGTTCTTGCTTTTAAGGATAAACCCTGTTAAACAACGTCTGTCAGCGAATTCTCCTCATAAAAATTTTCCAAAAAAACCGAAAGGTTCACCCTATTTCACGAAAATTTGGTGATAGTGATTGAGTCTGTTTCTGATCGTCTACCGGAATCAAAATATCTAAAAATGTCGTCTGCCCGCCGGCCATTCGACCCCGTTCTGGAGATCTTCTAACGATGTTGGCAAAACGAGTTACATTCCTTGGCACCGGCGGATTCGCCACAGCTCTCTCCATTCACCTGTCTCGCCAGAACATCCAGACCACCATCTGGGGACGCGACTCGAATTACTGCCAGCATCTCACCGCAGCCAGAGTCAACGACCGCCACTTACCTGGAATCCCCATCCCTCCCGAAATCACAATCACAGGATCGATCGTCGATGCCGTCACCAACTCCGACCTGATCGTGGTTGGAATCCCCACAGCATATCTTCGGCCAACTCTTGAATCCATCGCATCTTATATCCCTTCAGGGATGCCAGTTCTTTCATTGGTGAAGGGGTTGGAGTTTCAGACATTGGCTCGGCCCAGCCAGATCATTCATCAGACATTAGGGCCAAGGCCAGTGGCTGTTCTCAGTGGCCCAAGCCATGCTGAAGAACTGGCTGAAGGCCGACCGACTTCAGTCGTGGTGGCCAGCGACGATCAAGTCTTGGCTGCAATCGCCTGTTCGATCTTTAACTCTGGATCACTCAGGGTTTATCGCAACGAGGATCCTATTGGAGTGGAACTGGCGGGTGCCTTGAAAAACATCATGGGAATCGCGGCAGGTGTCTGCGATGGCCTGGGATTCGGCGATAACGCCAAGGCTTCCATGCTGACCAGAGGCCTGGTCGAAATGACCCGATTTGCCGTGGCCAGAGGAGCGAAAACCACCACGTTTTTCGGGCTCGCCGGGATCGGTGATCTCATGACAACCTGCTTCAGCCCCCATGGGCGAAACCGGGCACTCGGATTGAGAATGGCTCAGGGCCTGACTCTGGAGCAGGCCCAGAATGCCACAAGCAACGTCGCAGAAGGAGTTTTCACCACATTCAGCGTCGCCAATGCAGCCCGATCCGCAGGCATCGAGATGCCGATTACGGATGCCGTCGAGAAAATCTTAAAAGGCCTGAGTACTCCTAGATCTGCTGTGGTGGAACTCCTCAGCAGGCCCTCTCGCGCTGAAAGCTTTGAAATTGACGGATAAACCGTAAGACTTTTTACTATAACACCTTACAGATCGAACTATTGAAAGCGAAGGCGTCCACACAAACATTTTTTTGTTACAAATGATCATCCATCGGGCCTTTCATAGGATATATAAGAAGAATGGGCCGTCACGGGCCCTTAAGATTTGGTACAGTGGTGGGTTGAGCAAGTTTTCGATACGATACAGGCCTCATTCGAGTCTACCTAAAGTGCTGAACAGCAAGAGATTTGACACATTACGCGAATATCCCGGCACAACGGCTCTGGCGGCCATGTGGGTACTTGTTTATCTGGTCATGGTCCTGGCCCAATGGCAGGGATGGACACCCGCACCTAAAACAGATCAGTTCAGCGAAGTGGGACCACTCGGAATCGGAGCGATCAGCCAGCAGACTGGCCAAGCCTTCGGAGCCTGGAATTCCGCCGAGATTCTCTGTGGTCAAATCTGGAGGACAATCCTTGCCACCTTTGTCCACTTCGGACTCATCCACATCACCCTCAACATATTTGGCCTGATTCAGCTTGGCCAATTGATTGAAGAGTGGTATGGGCCTAGACTTCTGTTCGGAATCGTGATCCTGATCGGCTTCCTCGGAAACAGTTTGGCCGCCCTCGCCCGACCTCTCTTTGGGCCAACAAACGCTCAGGTCCTGATGATCACCAGCGGAGGCGGTTCCACGGTCGTCTTCGGCCTGATTGGCCTGATCGCCGTCGTCGGACTTCGTTCCCGAAGTCGTATGGGTAAATACCTTTACAACCAGATGATCGGCCTCCTGGCGTTCAATTTCGTGATCGGCCTGACCATCCCCCAGATCGACAATTACGCCCACGCCGGCGGAGCTATCGCAGGCGCCTTGATCGGCCGATTCCACTACACCTTGCTCGGCTGGCACGAGTCAAAGCCGATTTATGCCCGAATTACGCTCGGACTCTCCATAGTTGCTATTGCAGCAAGCATTTACGGACAGGTCTGGATCTATAAAATCGACTCAAAAGCTACGGCATTAGCCCAGCGTATGGAGCAGGTGGATCAGATCAGAGGATCGCTCAGCGAAGTCCAGTCTCGCTATATCACCAGGTCTGTACTCGGTTTAAAAGCTTTCCAGATCATCCAGCTCAAGGGCAAAATCCGACTGCCCTGGGACAATGTCCTGCTCATCAATGTGGGCGATAACTTGATCATGGAGAATCAAAAATCGCTTGTCAGTTCGATTGACAAGACGGACAAACTGGTCCAACAATTCGGCTCCGAAAATCTCACTCAATCCTGGAAGATCTTAAAGGCTGACCTTCGAATTGCGATTTCAAGACCACCTTTGAACTCTGAAATCCGCCCGTTTCAAACCGAGCTTGAAGGCGTGATCGCAGCTCTTCTGAATGAAGCCAAGTCGATTCGGGATCAGGAGTTCGATCAAGCCAAAAAGCTGATCTTGTGGAAGATGCCATGGCCGAATGTGGTCTGGACAGATATCGGGCCAGCCATGAAAAATGGCCCGCCACGTCCCGTCCAGCCCAATCCTGACTCACGCAATCGGCCCGCTCTGCTGCCATAAGGCGTTGTTCGAATGGTGACGTGCCACGCCCTGGCCCTGTTTCAACGCCTCAATCAAATCGCTCAGGCTCTTGATCGGCGTCTTGAATTCCGTGAAGTAACAGCCAATCTGACCAGGCTGATGTGCATCGCTTGAGCCGGTTCCGAAGAGTTTCGGATACCTTTTCAAGAGCGATTCCACCTTGATTCTACTTTCGGAATCGACATTTTTACTCGCCAGTTCCAAGGCCTGAAACACTGGCCCGTGCTGGTCGATGATGGCATGAAAATCCTGATCCCAGCGAAACGGGTGGGCGGCCGCAATCGCTCCTCCATGCCCCTGCACTTCTTTCAGCAAGTCTTTCAAAAGAATTCCTGGCTGAATGTCGTTCAGGTGAGGCAGTCCGAAGCACAAAAAGTGCCCCTCCATGGCCGACACTTCCACCCCGCCCAGAATGGTCAAACCATTGGCCTCAGGCCTGGCGTTTAGCTCCGCCAGTTCCTCGATCGGCCATAAGGTGTCATGCTCCGTGATCGCCAAAGCCGTCAGGCCGGCAGCCTTTGCATCGACAATCAACTGTTCAGGGCTGATATCGCTATCAGGCGAATACCGGTTCGTGTGTAAGTGAATATCAATTCGTGCAGTCATCTTCTTGGTTTCAATCTCAAAAAGGTCTCAATATTTCGCAATCCCGTTCGCCGATGCCGTACCTGTCTTTTCAGCCAGTTCGCGGGC
>CAMCFM010000217.1 GCA_945874095.1 Candidatus Kuenenia stuttgartensis | reverse complement strand
TTCCGCACCCTCCGCGAAATGCTGGGCACCCCGTGACGTTTCCGCACGCGGACCACGCCCAACAACACAAAGGGGCTGGATCGCTCCAGCCCCCTGCTCAGAAAGTCAGCCGAATCGAAGCCTGTGTCGTTCAGGCATTGACCAGCGAGAGGCCGCGGCGCTTGCGATAAGCGGTGACGCCCACGCACAAAACGCACAAAAGCCCGCTGACGATTGTCGAAGGCTCGGGCACCGTTACGGTGGAGAGAGTCATCACCCTGCCATTTACGGATCCACTGGCGAATGCGGCGGTGGTGGCCGTCGTGCTCACGTCCATTGTCAGCCCGAGCAGGGAGCTGAGACTGTAGTAACCGACACCGTTGTACGTACGCGCAGTTCCATTACCGTCTCCCAAAATGAAATACGCGAAGTTGGCGTTGGAAATCGACCCGCTGAAATCGCTTGAGAGATCGGTGAAGAAGCCGCCGGTGAAGGTGTCGCCAAGAGAGACGGACGCCAGGTTCAAGTAGAGGCTAACGTCGTTCGATGCTCCCAAAGCCGAGGCGAAGGGTGTCGAGCTACCCGTGAGCCGCAGTACGTCGTTCGCACTCGAAGTCGCTGACCCGTAATTCGGATTCGCACTCCCGATCTCGAAGGCGAAATCGGTTCCATTGGTCGGATTCAGAGAGGCTGCCGTCAGGATTCCTGCGCTGGTACCTGGTTCGTAGGTACCGGCTCCCGCGATCGGGCCCGTCGTCACCCCGGTTCCGTTGAGCTTCGCCCCAGAGCTTACGGAGGTCGTGGCGGCGGGCTCACGAACCATCGCCGAACCATTCCAATAGTACTTTTCGAAAAGTCCGTTCAAGGTAAGCGTACCTTGGGCGACCGTGGTCGTTCCGAGATATTCGGCGTTACCACTGATGATCAATTGCCCCAGACCATTCTTCTACATGCTGCCGACGGGGCTCGACTCCAGTCCGGTCGTCATGGCTCCGGAGATTGTCACGAACGTGTTGGCATCGACCGTGATCGGCGTCGTACCATTGCCGGTTCGCGGACTGCTTGCTGTCGTACCGTCCGTGTAGTCACTGGCCATCGCGAAAGTCGCGGAAACGGTGCCGGCATTGCCACCCCCGGACGCGACCAGGCCCGCGTTGGCTGTTCCGTTGAGAACGAAAGCCCCGCTGCCATTGATCGTTGCATTGTTCTTCATCGTGATCGTGGCGAGATATTCGCTGGCGTTGAACGTCAGCGTCCCCGCATCGATCGTCGTCGTCGTGGAGTCGCCTATTTGATTGGATTTGAGGACCCGCAGTGTGGCTCCCGAATTGATGTCGATCGTGCCGTTGGGGAGCGTCCGATTTCCGTTGGCGTCGGGGTTGGTCCGATCCAGTTCCATGATCCCCTGGTTGATCGTGGTTGACCCGGAAACGATACCTGCGCCGACATTGTCAGAGGGTCTCATGACGGTCGTCCCAAGACCGTTCTTCGTGAAATTCACTGGAGGGGACAAGATCGAGAAATTGTCCGTGTAAATCTCAGTCACGCCGGTCCTAGGGGAAAATATGATATCGACCCCAGCCGCGAACTGGCGCGAGGACAGCAGCAAGAGACACATCATCTGTGTGAGTTTAATTCGGGAAAACATCTTCATTTCGGACTCCATTTGGCAAATGACTCGTGATGTTGGAATCAATCGAATCAATTTTAGGATCAACAATCAGAATCAACAGAAGGTATATGATTACCGAAATCCCGATTGAATGTCAATCACTTCGAGCATTTTTCCTGGTTCCTCAGCTAGAATCTTTGCAAGTGATCCGGTTCCGGAAGAGATTCCCAAGGTTTTTTAACAAAATCTCGAGAAAAGTTCATTGTATGATACAATTAATTTCGATGTGTCTGTCAGGGATCCGCAAGTTGATGACATGGAAATAAATAAATAATGGGAGCTTTCTAATCTGACTGCCCGCACAACATCTATGAAAGTTTTTCTTTGCCCTTCAGATACAAGACAACAATCGAGACTATCGGCGGGAACGAACATCCGCTCAAATGCAGGTTCTTTACCTAACACGTATACTGATGCAAATTCAAGATTTGCTGGCCCAGCGACTGTAATTCACGTTTACAGTAACGCGGTCTATCGGGCTATCCATACAGCTTCGCTTTCGAGTGTGACTGATGGATTAAGCAATACGGTACTCGCCTGCGAAAAGCTAAGAGGTGACGATTCTTCCGGAATTTTTGACTCGAGTCGACACACTTTGAAATTGAACCAACCTATTGACTATCGAATTTCAATTGACGGCTTTACGGAAATCTGCCTTGATCCAAACGCTGAATTCGTCGCTTTTGAGACGAAATCAGGCCTAACATGGCTTTTTGGATCTCCGACAACAACGACATATAACCATGTCTCAGGCATCAATATGCCATTTGTAGACTGCATTGGAAACAATGGTGTAGATATTGTAAGCATGGCGTCAGCACGTTCACAACATCCAGGAGGAGTCAATGTCGGCTTGGCCGATGGCTCCGTTCGTTTTGTACGCAATGGCGTTGCTTTGCAAGTCTGGCGGGCACTGGGTTCAAAAGCAGGCGGAGAGCCTCTTTCGAATGATGAGTACTGAATCAGGGTCTAACTTTTCCGAGCACATGGTTTCTGGGGATCAATCATTTCAAACTGGAATGATCGAAATGCCCGAGATTCGCCTGCCGGTCAGGCTTCTTGTCCGCGATTGAATCCAGCCATGCTGCCGCGAACCAGACCTTTAGTTGTGACCAATATCAAGATTTGCTGCATGAAATGCTTGACCTGACTGGGGCAGATCGTAAAAATCGTAGGTCATTCCCCAAAGTCTCCACTCAAGTCAAAAACCAGGGATCACCAAAATCCAATGAGCAGCAAGAAACCTCTGAACATCGGCCTGGTCGGCTACGGCTTCATGGGCCGGACGCACACCAACGGCTACAAACGCGTCAACGACTTCTTCCCCGAACTGGCTTACAGGCCCGTTCTGAAGGCCGTCTGTGGCCGCAGCGCCGAAGGCACCCAAGCCTTTGCCGACCAGTGGGGCTATGAGTCGATCGAGACCGATTGGCGCAAGTTGATTGAGCGCAAGGATATCGACGCCATTGATATCTGCACGCCCAACAACAGCCATGCCGAGATCGCCATCGCCGCCGCCAAGGCCGGCAAGATGATCCTCTGCGAAAAGCCACTTTCGATGAACACAGCCGAAGGCCACAAGATGGTCGAAGCCGTCGAATCGGCCGGCGTTTTGAACACCGTCTGGTACAACTATCGCCGCGTGCCTGCCGTCACATTGGCCAAAAAGCTGATCGACGAAGGCCGCCTGGGCAAGGTCTTCCACTACCGAGCCAACTTCCTCCAGGATTGGACCATCAATGCCGACCTCCCACAAGGTGGAACGGCCCTCTGGCGTTTGGACGCCGCTGCAGCTGGCTCCGGAGTGACCGGCGACCTGCTGGCCCACTGCATCGATACAGCCCTCTGGCTGAATGGTTCGATCAGCGATGTTTCGGCCATGACGGAAACGTTCGTCAAAGAGCGCACCCACACGCTCACGGGCAAGGTCGAGAAGGTCAGCATTGACGATGCCTGTGCCTTCTTATGCCACTTCTCCAACGGCTCTCTGGGCCTGTTTGAGTCCACGCGTTATGCTCGTGGACACAAGGCTTTGTATACGCTTGAGATCAACGGCGAAAACGCCTCGATCCGCTGGGACCTGCACGACCTTCACCGTCTCGAATACTTCGACTATAAGGACGAAGGCCAGATTCGCGGCTGGAAGAGCATTCACGTGACCGATGGCGACCATCCTTATATGAAGCATTGGTGGGTTCCAGGCCTTCAAATCGGCTACGAGCATACGTTTGTGCATCAGGTGGCCGATTTCCTGGCGAATGTGGAGCACGGCAAATCGACCAGCCCGACCTTCCGCGAAGCCCTGGAAACCCAGGCTGTTTGCGACGCTGTGCTGGCCTCGGCCAAGGGTCGCAGCTGGGAAGATGTCAAGGTATAATGAGATTGGTGAGCTGGTGGCTCGCTTATTCAGTGGGTCACCAGCATCCAGTTTCAGCCTTCTGATAAAATGAAAAAAAACGAGGTTCAGGCCATGACCGAGATCACTTTCTATCGTCAGCAGAGACGTGACGGTTCGATTCGGTCCGGGCTGGAACTCAATGGAGAGCCTCAGTTCGGGCTGATTCAAAGCTGGCCTTCAGAGACTTCCGACGACGACCTGTCGATGGTTTTGGATTGGTACATTGACTTAACGATTCAATCACCAAATCCAATCGATTCTTCGGACCCGGATCAGACCAAAAACGAGCTCTTGAAATTGCAGGCATCAATCCAGCATGGTTTGAATCAGCTTGCGAATTCCATGGGCGCAGGCGTTGATTTTGAATCGCCGGTACTTTGGAAGAATTTTCCTGAACTCTCTGATGGGTATGAGATTGAACTGGTCTGCCGCGCCTCAAATCGCATATCAAGTCGCCAGTTGATGAACGAAATCCATGGATTTGCACACCATTGGCTGGAATATCTTGGCAGCTTGAAGCAATTGACGGTGGTTTGATGCAAATCTCACATTCAAGGCGCGTGATCGATACCAATATCCTGATCAATCATTGGCGACGCATGAGTCAAAATGCGAATTGGGATCAAGTCACACGTGTAACCGTTCATCTTTGGGCGGATCGATTGATCAAAATGGAATCGTCAAACCTGATTCTAACACCCATAGGAATCGAATTTCTCTGTGGATTTACGTATCATCTGGAAATGCAATTTGCCAAGGACTTTCTCTTGAAATTTCAATTCGCAGATGGTGGCGAAATTCGATCTGAAGATTGGTCAAATGCATTGAGCCTTGCAGAACGTATCCCTCAGAACCAGAAACGCCGTCAATTGGGTGATTGTCTGATCGCATCGATTTGCAAGCGTTTAAGGCTGCTGATTTCTACTGCGGATATCAACTTTCCACGTTCCTGATTCAAATTCTGTCCCTCATCACCCTCACCCAAAACGGGAGCCTCGAAACTGTCATGCTCAAAACCGGAATGAACCTGCTACTGTGGGCCGATATCGTAACCGAAGCCCATATCCCTGTCATTAAAGAATTGAAATCGATCGGATACGACTCGATTGAAGTTCCCCTATTCGACGTCGAAGATCCCAAGAAATACAAGTGGCTTGGCCAACTCCTGAAAGACGAAGGCCTTGGCTGTACCGCCGTGACCGTCGTGGGTGCTGATACGAACCCGATTTCGCCCGACCCTAAAATTCGTCAGGCCGCTGTGGATCACCTCAAAAAGGTGCTCGACTGTGCTGCTGAATTTGGCTGCGAAACACTGGTCGGCCCTTACCATTCAGCCATCGGCGAATTCTCGGGCTCATTCCCGACCGAAACCGAATTTCAGCATGGTGTGGAAACCATGAGAAAGGTGGCTGCTGAAGCCTCTGCTCGTAAAATTCAACTGGGTGTGGAATATCTCAACCGATTTGAAATTTACCTGCTGACCACAGCCGCTCAAACAGCCCGTTATGTCAAGGCTGTGGACCATCCATCATGCAAGATGATGTTCGACACGTTTCATGCCAATATTGAAGAAAAGTCCCAGGCCGGGGCCTTCAATAGCTGCAAAGAGCACGTCTGCCACATCCACATCTCGGAAAACGACCGCGGAATTCCCGGCACCGGCCAGATCCACTGGGACGAGTTCTGGGCCGCCGTGAAAGCCTCTAATTACAGTGGTTATCTGACGATTGAAGCCTTCGGTTCAGCCCTGCCGAACATTGCCGCCGCCACAAAGATCTGGCGCGACATTTTCCCTGATTCCATGCAACTGGCCCGCGAAGGGCTGGCGTTTATCAAGAAGAACGCCGGAGTTTGAATCGTTGCGCTGATAAACTCTTTCATAGAGCAGAGATGGGTTATTCCATCCCTGCTCTTTTTCTTCGTAAGACGCTGATGACGTTTGGACATTTCGACAATCAAACGGATATACTCATATGACATCGGTCGTTCAAAAGTCCCTATGATCTATGACTGTGAGCGAGGTTGCATATGAGTCAGGTTGATCGATCGATATTTGATTTAAGTCCAGCCGAGAAACTCCAGCTTGTGGAAGATTTATGGGACGATCTCGCTGCGAATAGTGAAAACGTACCGATTCACGATTGGCAAATCCGGGAAGTGGAACGTCGTCGTGCAAATCTCGAAAAAAATCCTTCATCAGGTGTTTTGTGGGAGGATGTGAAACGAAGGATTCGCAACAAGTATGGCCGCTGATCTGATTCTTTCACCTGAAGCTGAGAGAGATGTTGATCAAGCGTATGACTGGTATGAAAGCCAGAGAATCGGTCGGGGAGAGGATTTTATGGTACGCCTCGAGGCGTGTTTTCATTCCATTGTCCGATCTCCTGAAATGTACGCTGAAATACGCAAACCATTTCGCCGGGCCTTGATCCGAAAATATCCCTATGCCGTGATTTATGAATACAGAAATCCAGACGTCTGGATACTTGCTGTATTTCATATGTCACAAGAGCCTGCGAAATTGCAAGCCCGATTGAAATGAGTACAGAACTGATTCCATGCATTGCCATCGACCAGTAAACCCCTCATAATCGAAAGTCTCCAACCGATGGACTGGAAAAGGCTCAGGCTGATCCTAATCCCCACCATGTTTGGCGCAATGGCAGCCGTGGCCGGGTTGCATAAGTCTGGTTTTCTGGAATCGCCTGAAGAAATGGTTCAGGTTTTTGTCTATATTGCAACCGGCCTGTTTGTACTTATCCTTCTATTTGATTCAGCCTATCATTCCATCAAAGGCGAAGGGCAGGCTTGCCCCTACTGCGGTCACCTGCGTCAAATGAAGCCTTTCCGGATTTATGGTGAATGCCCGAACTGCCAAAAATGAAAACCGATCCTGAAATACAACCGACCCGCGTTGCCATCGCCATTATTCGACGTGGTAACGAATTCCTGATCCGAGTACGTCCGCCGGGCGGGCCTATGCCAGGCGTTTATGAATTCGCCGGCGGCAAGTGCGAGCCGGGCGAATCGCCTGATGAAACCGCCCTGCGCGAGGCCCGTGAAGAGACGGGCATGGATGTGACCATTTTACGGCTTCGCACCGAATTTGAATATCATTACACCCACGGCCACATCCACTTACATTATTTCGACGC
>CAMCFM010000216.1 GCA_945874095.1 Candidatus Kuenenia stuttgartensis | reverse complement strand
CCGACTGGATTGCCACCATAAGAGCCGTCGGGCAGGGATGATCCGTGAAATGCCAGTGTGAGCTTCACGCGTCCGAACGGGAAATTGAATCCTCCGCCGTGTTGCATTCCGTGGGATTTGACACCCTTGGCGGAAAGCCATTCGTGGATTTCATAGTTTGTGATGATGGTCGAATCGCAACGTTTGGCAATTTCAATGGCATCGCCAAGGTGATCGCTGTGACCATGTGAAACCAGGATATAATCTGGATTAAGATCGTCGGCAGAGACCGTCGCAGACGGGTTCCCTGTGATAAACGGGTCGATCAGGAGATTAAATCCACCTGTTGTGATTTCAATACAGGAATGGCCGAGAAATCGAATCGTGGTTGACATTCTACTGGTCCTGAAAGTTGAAAACGAGATGCATTAATAGCTGGAATTCAATGACGCACCTTGAACAGCTTCAATTGCTGGCAAGCCAAGCCTGGTTCGCCATTCGTCCAAAATTGCGGCGGTCGCGCTGGCTCCGATCCGGGTCACTCCAAGACCGATCACTTCGATCGCTTTATCGAGGTCGCGCACACCGCCAGCGGCTTTTACGCCAACATGGGCCGGGCTTGAGGCTCTCATCAGTTTCAGGTCGTCGATGGTCGCCCCGCCGGTGCCGTAACCGGTCGATGTTTTCACGATATCGGCACCAACTTCTGCACAGATCTGGCAGAGCTTCTGGATTTGCTCCGGCTTCAGATAGCAATTTTCAAAAATCACTTTGACCAGAGCGCCGCGTTTGTGGGCGACCTGAACGACGGCAGCAATATCGGCTTGGACGCGATCAAAATGGCCTTCGAGAACATCACCAATATTCACCACCATATCGAGTTCAGTGGCCCCGTCGTCCATGGCTCGTTCGGATTCAAAAACTTTCACATCCGTTCGGTGCCCCCCATGAGGGAACCCGATCGTGGTTCCAACAGCCACGGTGGAACCGCTCAGTATCGACTTTGCCAAGCCTACGAAAGCTGGCTTGATGCAGACGCTGGCCACATCATAGAGTCTGGCCAATTCGCAGCCTGCTCGCATTTCCTGCTCAGTCAGGAACGGCTGAAGCAGGGAGTGATCGATGGTCTTGGCGATATCGGAGTACTGGATTGGTGAGGTCGACATGCTTAGGTCGGTTCCGTTGCTCGATGCCTTCTAGCCAAAATCGCCATGATTTTGGTAAGACTTATATCATATGATCAAAACTGTCTGTGACAAAGTTGCGAAATGGTTGTGGCCAATGCTGCCCGACCGGTTTGCAAGGATGTCTTGAACGATGTCGGTATTTTCGCAGGAGAACCATGTCCATGTCCACTGATTTGAGTGATAAGTCGTGTCGAATTCGGCCAACGGCCAAGCCCTCTGTGGCCGTGGTCGGTGCCAGCACTGATCCGGAAAGGTTCAGCTATAAGGCCGTACAAGGCTTTGTGGATTCTGGGTTTGAGGTCTATCCAGTGAACCCGAATGCCACCGAAGTGGCGGGCCGAAAGTGCTATCCGTCGATTAGCGATCTGCCTGTTGGAACCCTTGATCGAGTCGTGCTTTATGTCCCAGGCATTGTCGGCATGAAGGTGCTGGACGAATTGGCTCAGGTCGCGGTCGGGGAAATCTGGGCCTCGCCCGGTGCCGACGATCCCGCAGTTCTGGCCAAGGCAAGAAAAATGGGCATGCCAATCTATCAGGTTTGCAGCCTTGATCTGCTCGGCGTAAAACGTTGATCTGATCTTCGCGATCGTGATTTGTGGATTCAAAGTTCAAAAAAGGCGGCCGATTTGGTCGCCCTTTTTTATGGAGTTATAGAAGAGCCTGAAGAAGTCGGCTGGAGTTCTGAATCTCAGTTCTCGCCTTCGCGATAAACCAGATAACCGAAATATTCGAGGATTTGCGACACGCAATAAAACGCCAGCAAAGCCGTAACGATTCCTATGGCGTAACTACCAATGTAGCCGTAGTCTTGGTCGAGAAGGACCCAGCCGACAAAATCTGAAAAAATCATAGCTCGCCTTGTTCCGTAGGCGTTATTCCAAAATCCGCTCAGAAAAAAGTTGGACAGGATTTTAGGTGCCATCACGATGATTGTCAGGCAGGCAAACGCCAGAAGGCCACCCAGAGGCGTGAATCCGACGTTGGTGACCCGCCATTTTTTCGATATAGGAGGAGGATTCTGGGCCTTATCGGGATTTTGAACGTTAAGGGTACGGCTTGAAATGATAATTTTTTCACGGATAGGGCTGGTCATCGGAGGATCTCCCGGACACCTTGGTCTTTCCGCATAAACTGGGCCCGCCAGGCGATTTGCTTGGGCTGAAGATTTGGGCGAAACATCATGAGCAGGATGAGCGGCAAATAGAGCAGGATCAGAGTCCCACCTTTTTCGAGGTACCAGAACTGGCTGGCGATCAGCATGGCCGCCGACATGCTGATGAGCTCTCCTAAATTCTTTTCGATGGGCCAGAAAAATGCGCCGATGGCCATGAGGATGTATGCGACGAGGATTGGCAGGCGATAGCTTGGATCAACACCTGTCCAAAGGCTTGAACTGGCGGGCAGTTCGCGATCGAACAGAAGGCCGGTTTCCGTAAGGCTTCGGGCACCAAGTGCACGCACCCAGGTGGCGAAGTCGGGCAGGTCGATACCGATCAAGGCGGAGACCAGAACCAGAGAGAGACCAGCCAGAGTGAACCTCCAGCGTTTTCGGCCTTTATAGAAGCCAATCCACAGAGGGATGATCCCCAGACAGGCGGGCATCCAGCCGGCAGCCAGGCCGATGAGCAGCCCGGTGATCCAAGGTCGTTTGTAACATGCGATGGCGGCAGTGATTAAGGCAGCCGGAATGGTTTGTCCGCTATCCACCAGAGCGATCCGGGTGTAGGGCAGAATCGCATAAGCTACGGCTGCCGAGAGACCTGTGATGGGTCTGAGGAAATGCCGCCAGCCGATGACGATCAGGCTGATGACGATGGTCAGGTGGCTGATTGTGGCCAGGATTCGGGAGAGGATGACCTGAGGCGGATTGCTTCGAAGCTGAGAGGGCAGGGGAGTGGCCTCGATCATGGCCTTGCTCATATCCTCTAAGGGCTTTAGAGCGACATTCTTCGAGGCCGCCGCCGTTTGTTTATCGGTTGGTTTGAAGCCGGTTTCGGCAGGATTTCGACCCTCACCGGCTCTGACAGGCAGGCTCACGGTTTCTGCGATCAGGAGGATCAGGATCCCGGTCCCAAAAAACGCCAGTCCAGCGGCATTCAGATTCGGCTCCAGAAGCGGTCGTCGCCCAAGTCCGACATCGGAGAGGCATCGAAGGAGCCAGAGCAGGGAGCCGCCCAGCAGGGAGCAGTAGGCAATGAACGAGTCGGACTCTCGCCCTGAACCTTCCACCAGAATCATCATGCCAGGCGATAATGCGAAGAGTAGGAACAGGTCGAGATTACGCAAGCTTATGACGCGGCTGAACTTAAAAAACAGGGTCATCAGGACGAGCAACGAAACCATCAGCCAGATTTCGCCACCTACGCCCAAATCGCCAACCAAAGCGCCACTCACGTGCGGGACCTCTATTCATGCGATGTATTGACTTGGAATATTCAATTTCGTTGTTGTGACAGTGTGACCTGCCCGGACGGAATGGTCAAGACATGGCTGTCTCAAGCTCGATCGCTTCCAGAGCGTTTTTGGCAGCCAGTTGCTCCGCATCTTTTTTATTGGCACCCCAGGCCGGGTCGTATTGACGCGATCCGATGCGTGCGGAAACCAGGAAGCACTTGAGGTGGTCGGGCCCTTTTTCCTCGATCAAAACGTATGTCGGAGTCCGCCCAAACTGTTTCTGTGAAAGCTGTTGAAGCGTGCTCTTGTAGTTCGCCCCGATGTCGCCTGAAACGGTCGCCTCGACCTCTTTTTCCATATGCCGCACGATCACCTTGCGAGCCGCCTCGAATCCTGAATCCAGATAAACGGCCGCCACAAGGCTCTCAAACATATCGGCGAGAACGGATTCAGGGGCGTTTGTGGTGGATCCCATGCCCTTGCCGAGGATCAGGAATCGATCCATGCCAAGTTCTCGGGAAATTCTGGCGCAGGTTCGGCGAGAAACAACGGCGGACTTGACGCGGGTCAAATCGCCTTCAAGGTATTCCGGATAGCGTTCATAGAGCAGGGCGCAGATGACGGCCCCGAGGATGGCATCGCCGAGAAATTCCAGGCGTTCGTTTGATGCCAATCGGCTGTCGGCGCCTGAGGCGTGTACGAGCGAGGCTTTCAGGTGATTCAGATCTCGAAACCAATGGCCAAGCGAATGCTGGCACTGGTCCAGCAAAGGGTCGGTCGAGCTTGGGTAGGCCGAGGGTTCTGGCCCCTCGTTTGCAACTGCCATAATTTCGGAGTCCGTCAAGATCTTGACAAGAGGGTCCAACATATTCTCTTATCTTATATCTTACGCTTGAATGGGAACGTGGATCAAGTCTGCAGGTTGGCGTAGGAACGCAAAGCTGCGGGGTTGTCAAGTGTACAACTCCTATAATCGTCCCATATGAGCGATGTTGCTACCCCTTACTGGAGGTCTTGAAATCGTGGTTCCTGCGAAAGATTTTGAAAAACGGATGGTTGTGGAGATCGACGGTCAGCCGCACATGATCGAGCAGATTCACGTTCAGACGCCGTCCGCCCGAGGTGCTGCCACTCTTTATAAAATTGCCGCCAGGAACCTCAAAACGCGTTCCCGTGTTGAAAAGGCCTATCGAGGCACCGACGTGCTCCCTGAAAGCCGGTTTGAGCGTCGGCCAGTGCAGTTTCTGTATCGCGATTCCGACCAACTCGTCTTCATGGACGAATCGACCTACGATCAGTTCACCCTGCCGGCTGCCGAAATGGCTGAACAGCTCCAATACATGTCAGAAAATATGGCGGGTCTGGAAGTTCTGGTCGTGGACGATCAGCCGATTGCAATTCAGATTCCTGATACCGTGGATCTTCTGATTGTGGAAACCTCACCAGGCATGAGAGGCAATTCCGCAACAGGACGCACCAAGCCGGCGACACTTTCCACAGGCTATATCGTTCAGGTGCCAGAGCACTTGGATCAAGATATCATCGTCAAGGTGGATACCCGGACCGGTGATTATCTCGGCCGGGTGACGAGCTGACTGAGCGAACTTCTGGGTTGCTAGAACTGTTGCAATTCCAGATACGGGAGTTGACTTTCAAAATTCGAATAGGTGATCATGCAGGAAATTGTGATAGCGAATGAAATCGCGTCCATTTCTTGCATGGCATACTATGGTTTACAGGATGGATCGCTTTTGCGAATATTCGGTTTTCATTCGCTTTGGCTGGTGATTCTTATCCCCTGTCAGCCAGTTTTCCAGTGATGTATTTGTGCAAAATACTGGCAATGAGAGTTTGGTAAGGGATTCCTTCTTCGAGGGCTTTGACCTGGATATCCCTAAGGTCGCCGGAGGCCAGGAGAATATTTACGCGACGATCTTTGAGAGTCGTCGCTCGAGCCGCTGACTTGAATCTGGCTAATTCAGTTTTTGTTGCAACTGACTTGAGTTGACCCTGCTCAAAGGCTTGGAGAATCTCAAGTTCGCTATCGTCAATCGTCGGCATTGTTGTCGCCTTTGTTCAAATAGTCACGCGTGGCCTTGCGGCTTGGAATGATGGTCTTGAGAAAATAATACTTCTCCTCTTCAACGAATGGCACCAGGTATGCGTAGTTGTCGAAGACAACAACAAGCACTTGTTGCCTGGGGTACTTATCGGAGTTGGGATGTGCAAGGATGTCCATTAAGCCGCCAGAATCGATGGCAACCACGACACTTTCGAAAGTCAAACCCCGCTCTGCTTTGAGCAAACAGTTCTTCTCATGACTCCATCGGTAAGGCTTTATGAAAATAATTCTACGCCAACGTGTGCCTATTGTCACTACTACAAAAGCAACCAAATCGAGAACATGCCATGTTGCTACATTTGTTTTGCTGCAAGTAAAATTGGTGACACGGCCTTTTCGAATAAGCGATCATTCGACAGGAGTTTCTCATCATGCCCAAGTCCCGTAATCAATATTCGGCGGATCAAAAAGTGGCCATCCTGCGACGCCATCTGATCGACCGAATACCCATCGCCGAGCTTTGCGACGAATACAAGATTCATCCCACGATGTTCTACCAGTGGCAGGCCCAGTTCTTCGAGAACGGCTCCGCCGCATTCGCTCGCAAAACCAACCGCGCTGTGACTCATCGCCAGAAAACGATCGAGCGACTTGTAGCAAAGCTGCAACGTAAAAACGAAGTCGAATCAGAACTTATGGAGGCTCATCTCCAGCTTAAAAAAGAACTTGGGGAACTCTAACCAGCCCGTGGATTCCCCTTTAACAACAGAATCAAGTCGTCCAAGAGCTGGGGTTTGAACAAGTACGACATGTAGAATCATGTAAAAAGCACGAAGTGGACCCGCTGAATTTCAATCGAATGGCCAATTCCGTTGATAGAATTTCAGCAGGTACCGTATCGTGCTAATCTCTGAATTTATACGCCTACTTTATGGATTCTGGACGGGCAGGATGATTCGAGAAGCCTGACCTGGACTATGAAATATGGTTTCTGTAGCAGTTCTGGTTGTATATCCGAAAATTCCTTCAGCCGTGTTTGCGTTTCTGTCAAACAGTGGAAAATACGCGCCACAGATGTCTACTCGCAATTGGTGGCCTGGTAAAATCTGGGCTGCGATTGGGCCAAGGTCGACCTTGATCTTGTAGACTTCGCCGGGTTTCAATAGTTTAGGTTGCAATTCCGACTCGCGAAATCGGCCACGCAAAATTCCGACCGTCAGATTATAGGCTGCCCCGTTTGGGTGCACATCCACGAGCTTGACCACCCAGTCGGCGTCTGGCGTATCAGAAGAGACGAAAAGCTCGGCGCTGGCGTCTCCTGCGAAGGTCAGGGCTTGCTTGAGTGGCTCACTGGTATAGACCAGAACGTCGTTTCGATCTTCGATGGACCGTTGATCCAATGGTGCCCAGACCGCGGCCTGAATGGGCCGATCCTTGGTGACCGGGCAAGCTGGAACTGGGTTGGCAGGATCGGCCTTGAAATTGTCGGAAGGCTCGATTTTTGCAGGCGACGTCATGTCAAGAGTCCCACTGCCGCTCCGATTGTTGGCCTTGCTGTTTGAATGGAGATAGAACGCGGTCTCTTTATAACCG
>CAMCFM010000215.1 GCA_945874095.1 Candidatus Kuenenia stuttgartensis | reverse complement strand
AGACCCGAGAGAATCCAAAATATGAAGTTCCACGAAGCTCGATTGGCCAACGGCCTTACGGTAGTGGCTGAGATCAATGATCAAGCCCATTCCATCAGTGCCGGGTATTTCGTGCGAACTGGTGCTCGCGATGAAACGGTAGAAGAGAGCGGGCTTTCCCACTTTCTGGAACATATGTTGTTCAAGGGTACAGAGCGTCGCGATGCTCTCTCGGTGAACCGCGATTTCGACCGCGTCGGAGCTCGCCATAATGCCCAAACCAGTGAAGAGGACACGATTTACCACGTTACGGCTCTGCCTGAATACATGCCAGCCGCATTCGACGTGCTCTCTGATATCATGAGGCCTGTGCTTCGTGAAGAAGATTTCGACACCGAGAAACTCGTGATCGTCGAAGAAATCAAGATGTACGACGACAATCCGATGATGGTTGCCTATGAGTCCGCCAAAGAAGCGCATTTCGGTCGTCACCCACTCGGTCAAAGTGTCCTGGGAACTGTCGATTCGATCATGGCCATGCGCGTAGAGCAGATGCGAGATTATTTCCGGCGCCAATACGCTCCGAATAATCTGGTTCTGGCATTTACCGGGAATGGCGATTGGTCGCAACTTCTCGATATGGCAAAACAACATTGTGAGTCTTGGGAGCCTGCTGAAACGGCTTCAAGAAACACCCCAGAATCCACAGGGCAGGGCGGATATCGCGCCATCGAACGTGCTGACGATCAGCAACAAACCATGGTACTGGTCGGTGCTGCCCCGTCTCTTGAAGATCCACTTCGATATGCTGCTGGATTGCTTGCAACAGCATTGGGTGACTCTTCAGGATCGCGCCTTTACTGGGAAATTGTCCATCCAGGACATGCCGAAATGTGCGATCTGTCGTATCAGGAATACAATCACGCAGGGGCCTATTTCTTGTTCCTTGGATGCGATCCGGATAATTCCGAAGCGAATCTGGACCGTGTTTCGCATGTCCTGCACAGGATTCGCGAAACAGGCCTGAATCAGTCAGAGATTGATCGGGCACGCAATAAGACCTTATCCAGAGCCATGATACGTGCTGAACGCCCAATGGGTAGGCTGATGCCTCTGGGCGGATACTACACGTATTTCAATCGATATGTATCGCTTGATGAAGATGTTACCGCCTATCAGTCCGTAACTGTCGATCATGTCCGTCAGGTGCTTGATCGATATCCTCTGCGACCACTCACGCTCTCTACGGTCGGGCCACGGACAGACCTGAAAATTGTCGATTAATCTAGTCGAGGTGAAGGGCTGATGAATCATCCTCCAAGAATCGTCAGCTTACTGCCTGGTCTGACTGACACAGTACTTGCACTGGGCAAGGGAAGATCACTGGTGGGCATCAGTCATGAATGTGACCTGCCTGCCGGTTGGCCGGAACTGCCCAGATTGACAAGTTGCAGGATTCACGATCAAGCCACATCCCTTGAGATCGACGAGCAGGTCAGGGATCCACTTTCAGGCGACCTATTTGCGCTCGATGTTGAGATTCTAAAAGAGCTTAAGCCTGATATTATTTTGACACAAGCGCAGTGCGATGTTTGTGCTGTCAGTCAGATTACAGTCGAGCAGGCCGCGTCTCTGCTGGAGCATAAGCCAAAAATTCTGGCTGTGAATCCAACTATTATGAGCAGCATATTTGGAATGATACGCGAAGTGGGGCAACTGCTTGAAGATCGCCGTGCAGCAGAAATGGTCGTCAGAACTTTTGAAGAATTTGAGCTTGCGCTTGATAGCCGCAAGGCGGGCAAGACTCCTGTAAATGTCGTGCATCTGGAATGGCTGGATCCGGTCATGGGTAGCGGGCACTGGAACCCCGAGTTGATTCGTATGGTGGGTGGTCAGGAACGAACCGCGTTGCTTGGATCGAATTCAAAAATATTGACGCAACATTTGCTTCAAGAAGCGTTTGAGAGTTTTAAGAGGGTCGTTTTGGGTGTTTGTGGATTTACCGTCGAACGGAGCCTTCACGAACTCAACCTTCTACCATTAGACCACATCCTACAAACGAACCTTAAGCAATGTGGAGCAAGGATATATGTTGTGGATGGCCACCGTCATCTGGTTCGGCCAGGTCCGATTCTGATCAGTACCTTGTCAATTCTTGCACAAATCATGGGTGGTTTTGAAGATGTTGTGTTGCCAAGTCAAGTCAACGATTTGGATTTGACGATTCAGCCACAAGATTTCAGCGAGATTATCCATTCCACAGGCCGATGGATAATAAGGTCGTAACAAAAAGCGGTTTTCCGCACCGCTGGAGGCTTGCAAAAAAGCCTGATGTGGGGTATCCTTTCCCGAATCGACCTCAGCACCGGTTTGTAAGGTGATGTGAGGCGGGTCGAGTGCGACTTGTCGCCGGATATGACCGGCGGATTTCTTTCCTGACGGAAGTCAGGAATTGCGTGAAAATCGACCCTAAAGGCAAGTTGGGATGATGTTGAACGTCATTTTTAATGCCTTGACAGACTTGAAACTGAGTGCGAGATCACTGGACACATGAGTACGATCGTCACCATCGCGGCCCAAGCCAGAGATACAGCGAAGAACAAAGGCACAGGCACGCGAGTGAGCCGCCGTCTTCGCGCTGCAGGCCGTGTACCTGCAATCATTTACGGGCACAAGCAAGCCGCCCAGCCCATCAGCATCACAGCTGACGATGTTTTGGGAATCCTCAAGCGTGGATCGCACGTTGTTGGACTCGACCTTGGTAAAGGTCAGAGCGAAACAGTTCTTGTGCGAGAACTTCAATGGGATTACCTCGGCAAGTCTGTGATCCACATCGACTTTTTCAGGGCCGACCTGACAGAACAAGTCGAAAGTGATGTCCGTATCGAACTTAAGGGTGAAGCACCAGGCGTGGCAGAAGGTGGCGTTCTTGACGTGCCTCACCACTCCATCAAAGTGCGTTGCGTGACAGCAGCTATCCCTGACTCAATTCGTATCGACATTTCCAACCTTCACCTCGGTCAGTCAATTCATGTCAAAGACGTGATCTTGCCTGAAGGTGTGACAGCCGTTTCGAATGCTGACGATATCATCGTTCACCTGATTCGCCCAACCGGTGAGTCCGCTGCTGAAACTGAGACACTGACTCAGCCAGAAGTGATCACACGTCCTGAGAAGAAAACTGAAGTCTGATTCGAAGCCCCAGGGTGATCCAGCGAAAGCTGTTCGATACGGATATAAATCTGGAGATCAACAGCAGTGGCCCAGATCAAAGTGGTTGTTGGGCTCGGTAACCCTGGTTCGAAATATGAAGACACACGTCATAACATTGGTTTTGACGTGATTGACCGACTGGCTTTATGTCAGTCGGGTACGAAGTTTGCCAGGAAGTTTGACGCTGAAATCGCCGAGATTGAGCTCGACTTCCAGCGAGTCATGTTGGTCAAGCCCATGACCTTCATGAATTTGAGTGGTAAATCAGTTGGTCAAATTTTCCAGTTTTACAAGATTCCTCTTGTAGATTTAATCGTGATTTGCGACGATTTAAGTCTTCCTCTGGGAAAACTTAGGATTCGTGGTGGAGGCAGTGCTGGTGGTCAGAATGGGCTCAAGGATATTGCAAGGGCGTTAGGGACTGATCAGTTCCCTCGGTTTCGACTTGGTATTGGGGACCGTGGCATCATAGATGCTGCCGATTATGTTCTTGCCAAGTTCAGGCCGAGTGAGCGTCCGGCAGTTGATGGTGGTATTCTGACGACAATGCAGGCTGTCAGTGTGTGGGTGAATCAGGGGATTGAACCGGCGATGAATCGGTTCAATGGTCCAAGTGATCCACTGACCACGAAGTGAGACGGGTTGATCGGGTTCGTGAATTTGATCAATCGATAAGAGACCCTGATGTCAGGAATTTGTCCGAGTCAGTACAGATAACAACATGGTGGCTTCTCCGTGTGAAGGAGATTGCGGCCACCAGTTCATCGGAGGTTCGATCCTTGTCAGTTCAAACGTATGAAGCGATGTTTTTGCTGGACAGCACAAAAGCGTCCGTCAATTGGGATGAGACGGTTCAGCAGATTCATGAAATCCTGACCCGTCAGAAAGCTGAAATCGTAGCGAGCCGTCAGTGGGACGAGCGTCGTTTGGCTTACGCTGTAGACGGACACCGCAAGGGCGTCTATCTGCTGACTTATTTTAAAGTGGATTCGCTGGCTCTTGCCACAATCAGCCATGATTGCCGCTTGAACGACACGATTCTTCGTGAGATGATTTTGAAAATTCACCCGAAGTTGGTTGAACCTCTGATCGAATCCGCGATGAATTCCACACCTTCTGTTGAAGAAGAGCGTCGTGGCGAGGATGAATACGAAGAGCGTCCACGTCGTCGTCGTCGTGACGACGCCTGATATCAGGACCAAGGGCGATTGACGCTTGCAGATAGCCGCCCGACGCTTTGGAGAATGTCCTACGATGGCTGATTTAAACAAGGTATTTCTGATTGGTCGGTTAACGCACGATCCTGAGTTGCGTTATACACCGAATGGTACTCCTGTGGCTGACATCAAGTTGGCTACAAGCCGGAAGTATGCGACTCGTGAAGGTGAAACTCGCGAGGAGACCTTGTATATCGTAGTGACAGTCTGGAATCGTCAGGCGGAAAACTGTTGTCAATACCTGCGTAAGGGGCGAGCCGTTCACGTTGAAGGGTATCTCAAGGAAGAAACCTGGGAAACCCGTGAAGGTGAAAAGCGTTCCAAAATCAAGGTGGAAGCCGAGCGGGTTCAATTTCTGGAAAAGCGAGACGACAGTATACCGAACGTTTCTCAGCCCATGGATGACGGCGGTTATTCGTCGCCTTCCTCCGCTGGCGGGTCGAGTTCGAGCTATGCACCGAGACGTCCATCTGTTCCAGCTCCCAGCGATCGGCCTTCATTACCACCTCGACGCCCAAGCCCGTCGATTGAGACCAGTCCGCCTGATGGCGGTGATGAAGATGACATCCCATTCTGACCAAACACTTGAAAGTTATTGTCGTTTTCAATGACAGACTTTCAACATATGAAATTTCACTCGTAGACAAGTACCGGAGTTCTTCCTCAAATGGCAAGCTCAGCAAAAGCCGCGAAATCCGCCGGCAAGTCTGGTAAGAGCAAAACAACGCCTGCTGGCCCTGCTCGTCAGCCAGGTGTTGAACGTCGCAAAAATCACCCTCTGCGTTCGAAAGATGGCTATCAGAGTCTGATTCTGATGCAGAATGTGCCTTATGTCGGCAAGACTGGCGATCTGGTCAAAGTCCGTCCAGGGTTTGCCCGTAATTACCTTGTTCCACAAGGTTTGGGCGTTTTCGCCACAGCCCATAATCTGCGTATCGTTGAACAGCATCAGCGACGCACCAAAGAAATGGAAGCTGCTAAGCGCTCCGAATTGGTCAATCTGGCAGCTCAGCTCAACCAGAAGTCGATCACAATCGAAGCCAATGCCAATCCCGAAGGCTATCTCTACGGCTCAGTCAACGCCGATCAGATTGCCACGGTTCTCCGATCCGCTAACTTTGCCGTTACGGAAGAAATGGTCAAGATTGATGGCCCTCTGAAGGAACTTGGTCAATACACCATTCGTCTTCACTTGGGTATGGATGTTGACTCGGAAATCAATCTTTGGGTTGTTCCAGCACACGCCGAATGATTTTGACCGACTTGATGATTTGGCACTGATGGCCAGACTCTCGTTATCTTGAATCCCAGACGATCCTAACCCTCAGGCTAGTGGTCTCTGGGATTCGGCATTGAATCTGTACTTCGGCTCTTTGATTCGACATTCTGAACATACTGAGGAGGCTGGTCGTGTCCATCAATGTCGAAAATGGAATCGTTTCCAATCAGATCAAAACTGCCGCTGCGGATCGGTTGCCTCCTTTTAATCTTGAGGCTGAACAGGGCCTGCTTGCAAGTGTTCTTTTAGATAACGACATCCTTCACGATGTTGTCAATATTATCAGGCCCGATGATTTTTACCGTGAATCGCACCAGATCATCTTTCGCCTCATGCGTGAGATGTATGATGAAAATCGGCCTGTGGATTTGATTACCCTCGCGGAAGAACTTACAACCAGACAAGAACTTGATAAAGTGGGTGGTGACGATGGGTTGATTGAGATCGCCCAACTGGTGGCCCACTCTGCCAACGCCAAGTATTACAGCGAAATTATTAAGCAAAAGGCGGTCGTCCGGAACATTATACGTGCTTCATCCGAAGTCCTACAGCTCTCTTATTCCAATACCCATACAGCAGATGAGTTGATTGAAGCCGCTGAATCAAGGATCTTTGAGATCTCTGATGCACAGGCCGCTGGCCAGACGGTTGAGCTTCGCGACGTGGTGGTCTCAGCCATGGACCGAATTGCTCAGCGATCCGAAAATCGACTTCAAGTTTCCGGCATTAGTACAAACTTTCAGGATCTTGATGACTACACCGGTGGGTTCCAAGGCTCACAACTGATCATTCTTGCAGCCCGTCCTTCGATGGGAAAAACGGCGCTCGCACTGAACGTGATTGACCATGTCGCCGTGAACACCAATAAACCTGTCCTCTTCTTCAGCCTTGAAATGGGACAGATGGAACTGGCTGAGCGGATGCTGGCGGCCCGTGGTCGGGTAGAAGGTCATAAACTGCGTACTGGTCATAACCTGGGTACGCGTGAGATGTCTAAAATCGGCGAGGCTTTTGAGACTTTACGCAGCGCACCAGTCTTCATCGACGATACGCCCTCACGAACTGTCCTTCAGATCACAGCGAATTCACGACGCTTGAAAATGCGCAACGATATTGGCCTGATCGTGATCGATTACATTCAGCTGATTGATCAGGACGATACCCGAGAGAGCCGGCAAGAGCATATCGCCAAAGTTAGCCGACGTTTGAAAACTCTGGCACGGGAACTTGAAGTTCCAGTGATTGCACTCTCTCAGCTGAATCGTGGTGTGGAGACTCGTGAGGATCGTCGGCCGCGGATGGCTGACTTGCGTGAATCAGGCGCAATCGAACAAGATGCCGACATCGTTTTGCTGCTTCACCGACCTGAGTACTATGACCCTAATGATTCGCCCGGTGAGGCTGAGTTGATCATTGCCAAGAATCGGTCAGGCGCAACTGGAACAGTTAAATTCACTTTCCTTCGTGATATCATGCGATTTGAATCGCTTTCAAATAAAGATCCTCGGTTTGCTGGTGACTCTGGCAACGAACCTTTCTGATCTG
>CAMCFM010000214.1 GCA_945874095.1 Candidatus Kuenenia stuttgartensis | reverse complement strand
TCCATATACCAGGTGTTGGGCACATGGATCAGGGTTTTGATCTGTTCGGTGATGGCTTCAACCACGCGAGGAGGACAGTGGCCGACGAGGTTGCAGCCCCATCCCGGGAAGAAGTCCACATATCGACGGCCTTCAGCGTCCCATACCAGTGAACCTTCGCCGCGAACCAGACAGACTGGATAGCGACGATAATTGGCGATCACATAGCGATCGAACTGGTCAATGATTTCCGCCGATGAGAGCAAAGCCGTTTGTGACACTTCAGGACACCTTCCTAACTCTGGTTTGTACAACTCTGAAAGCACATATGAGAATAGTATACCAAATTGGTGAAGAATTCAGGCAACTCTTATCATCAGGAAAAACGATGTCCTGTCATTCAACAAGCACAATCGTATTGATCCACACATTTTGGAGTTCAAAAGATCGGCCTGAATTATCCGATCAGTCGCTATTTTTAGCAGACGTAGATGGGTCAGGAGCGATCTCGGTACCGATTCCAGTCTGGGTGAAAATTTCGATCAGCAGTGAGTGGCGAAGGCGTCCATCAATGATGTGGATCTTGCCGACCCCCTTTTGAAGGCTCTCAAGACAAGCTTCCACCTTGGGAATCATGCCTTTGTCAATCACGCTCTGGCGGATCAGGTCCCGGCAATCGTCAGGTGAAAGGCTTGAGAACAAGCTCTCCGGGTCATTCCGGTCTTTCAGAATCCCGGGTGTATCTGTCAGGAAAATGAGCTTTTCGGCATTCACAGCAGCGGCCACGGCGGCGGCGGCGGTATCGGCATTCACGTTCAGCAATCCGCCATCAAGTTCGTCAATGGCAACGGAAGGCAGAACAGGCACAACTCCAGCCAGGCAAAGATTTTCAATCGGTTCCACGTCGACAAAATTCACTTCGCCGACCCGGCCCAGATCGAGCAGTTCGCCATTCTCTCCAGCCAGCTTGATTTGACGACCCTTCAGGCATGGGTGGGTGAGATGATGCAGGCCCTGGGCCCGACCTCCAAATTTATTGATGTGTCTGACGAGGTCGGTATTGATCTCTTCGGCAAGCACTTTGGCTACGATGTTCAGGGTCGCATCATCGGTATATCGGCGACCAAGGACGAATCGGGCTTCGATGCCAGCGTCGGACATGGCCTTCGTGATCGCTTTCCCTCCACCGTGAACGACTACGGGCCTCATCCCGACAGATTGCATAAAGACGACGTCGATCAGGAGGTCGCGGATCGTGTCCGGATTCTCCATTACGGATCCGCCCAGCTTGACCACCACATATTTTCCGCGAAATTTACGGATGTAGCTCAGGGCTTCGATCAAAACCTCGGCCTTGCGGATCTCTTCCTCGTGATTCACCAGCATCATCCTCTTTGAAATGCATGGAAGGGAACTTGCGGAACCACCAGCCCAGTTCAACATTTTTGCGATTTTGCGACTATGGAAGTGAATAAACTAACGTTCGTGTTCGCCTGTGTCAAAAGAAATTCAGGGGGCAGGTCCATTCCTTATGTCTGATAATCAGATTTGGTGGTGGATATCTCCAATCAGGGTTTTGTGTTCAGGGCCAATAGCACGTTGCATACCAGCGATGGTCGAAGGACATCGAATTGGGTGCAGAATAAAAAAACAATCTAGCCCCCGGTTCGCGGAAGAGAATTAACCGGTGCTATCGCCAAGACCGGCTAGTTAAAAGGCGCTAGCCTCCGGTTTCCTGGTTTGAACCTAGCCGCCGGGCGCTAGCCCCCGGTTCGCGGAAGAGAATTAACCGGGGCTATCGCCAAGACCGGCTAGTTAAAAGTCGCTAGCCCCCGGTTTCGGTGATTTAGAAAACCAACCGGGGCTATCGCCAAGACCGGCTAGAACGCAGCAGGGTGAGGGACCACGATTTGCTTAAAAAGGGAAAAATTATTTCCGGCCTGATCCTAACCCAACTCAAAACCGTTTTTTGAACTTCCAGACTTCAAATTCCAGTTCCCCTGCGGTTCCATAGGAATAATCATCTGAGAGTTCGTAGTCTTGCTTTAAAACTTCGGCGATATGATGGTGGTGGTAGTAGTCGCGAATATTAAATTGACGAGGAAGGCCCATGTCTCCACTGGTTTTGTTGATCATGATTAAACTGGGCTGAAGGTTTTGAATGTCTGAGTAAAGCTCGTTGATGAACCGATTCTCAAGCACTTGATTTGTTGCACCAACGCGATACATTTCAGGCCCGTCCAACGCCGAATACTTGCGGTCATAATATAACGACGGCAAATGGAAAAAGTCCATAAATCGAGAGCCTGCTGTTTTTCCTGCATTTAATAGAGCTGGATATGCACGAACGGACGATGCCATGATCATCACCCGGCCGTTGCTGTCTTTCGTGGTTTCGATGAATTTTGCAAGATCGAATGCAGGGGTGGGTGCAACATTGCGTATTTGAGGTCGAAGCCCTGTATAAATGAAAAGCAGCATAGTCGAGCATAGGGTGATTTGTAAAAATCGAGCTTTCGCCAGCTCAAAAATTGGCAGATTCAATCGCTTGAAATCCATGTTGAAAAATATTGACGTGGCCCCGAGCATGGCAAACCAGTTCATCGGCAGCATATGATAAAACCAGCCTTTTTTCTGGCTGATGAAGCAGAGTAACGACGCAACCCAGGCGAGAGCCATGCCCGTTTCAAAGGAGCGATATTGGTCGGTGCCGATGTATTCAAAGTTGCGAAATCGAAATGCTCGAAAAGCAGTTAGGAGAAAGGCGCTGAGGCAAGTGATATTAAAGGCCGCCAAAGACGGGTGGTAAGGGATGAAATTCAAGATGAAGCCACGAAATCCAGACGAATAAGAGTCATACCCGCCCAAAGCCAAGGGGATCAAAATGCCAAAATAATTGTGCCTGACCATTGCCGGCATGACGAACCAAAAGGCCAGACACGCTAGATTTGCGAGAGAAAAGCCGATGAATTCTGGTGATCGATAGGTTAATCCGGATTTGCGGTAAACCAGGTTCGATATTTCGAGGATTGCTGGAATGATCAGGAAATGGGGCTTTATCTGAACCATCACACCTGCCATTAGGCCAAGAGCGAACCAAAGAGCCGGCATGGCATTTCGCTGGACGTTCAAGCTGGTGGGCGAGCAACGGATGATTAAAAACGGGGTCAGGCCGATCACCATCAAATGCTCTCGCTCACCGAAAACATCGAAGAAAAGGGTGGTGGAGTGGAATATCATGGAAACTGAAATCAGTTGGAGTGTCTGTTCTGTATTGAAACCCGTTGCTTTCAAAATGATAAATAATGAAATGGCGCTGATTGCAATAAAGAGGGATACAAATATCTGAAACGAGAGACAGACAGGTAATCCTGAAACGCTTGAGAACCAAGCTGGTATGACGCTGAGATACATGATCACAGGCGGATTGAATTCATAGAAATCAACGTAGGGCAAGCCGCCCTCGTAGATTTTCTGCCCGCAATCCAGCAGCAATGCGGCATTGAGGTTGATATTATGGCTCAGACTGATCGACCAGCACACGACGACGAAAAATTCCAGAATGACGATACCATAAGATATCGCCATCCTGCTCTTTAGGCTGTTGATTGAAGTGATCCGATCAAAACAAGTTTAAAATCTTGCCAGAATCGTCCACGTCGATGCGTTCGGCGGCTGGTCGTTCAGGCAAGCCAGGCATCCGGACAATATCGCCTGTTAGAGCTACGACAAATCCTGCGCCTGCCGAGATTTCCATGTCACGCACGGTGATGGTGAAATCCTTGGGCCGGCCGAGGAGTTTTGGATTGTCTGAGAGCGAATTCTGAGTCTTGGCCATGCACACCGGCAGGTTTCCATAGCCCAGCCGAGCGGCTTTCTGGAATTTGGAGGCGGCTTCAGCTGTAAATGCAACCGACCTTGCGCCATAAATTTTAGTTGCGATGGTTTCAATCTTTTGCTCGAGTGGCATTTCCAGAGGGTAGAGAGGTTGCAATTTACGTGCCTTGGAATTCGCCACTGCTGCCACCACCTGATCCGCCAGATCCACAGCTCCGGCACCACCATGAGCAAAAACGTTTGCTGTGGAGCAGGGCACGGATCGGCTTGAGCAGAACTTGTGAATGACGTTGAGTTCTTCGTCTGTGTCTTCACCACGCTGATTGATGGCAACCAGAATTGGTTTTTTATAATGACTGGCAGCATCAATATGGGCGGCCAGATTATCAATACCACGCTCCACGGCACTTGCATCTGGCTTGGTGAGTTGATCAAGTGTCACTCCTCCGTGCATTTTCAGGGCGCGGACCGTGGCCACAATCACGATGGCAGATGGGTCGAGATCACCGTATCGACATTTGATATCGAGAAATTTCTCGCCCCCGAGGTCAAATGCAAATCCTGCTTCTGTGATGGCCCAATCGCCATGCGCCAAAGCCATTTTGGTCGCTAGAATCGAGTTGCAACCGTGAGCGATATTGGCAAACGGGCCACCGTGGACAAATGCAGGAGTTCCTTCGCGTGATTGCACCAGATTTGGCATGAGAGCTTCATTTAAAATGGCCATCATGGATCCAGTGATTTGCATTTCCTCCGCCTTGACAGGCAAACCGGTTCTGTCATATCCAACAAGAATATTGTTGATTCTCTGACGGAGGTCAGAACGCGATTGAGCCAGGCACAAAATGGCCATGATTTCACTGGCAGCCGTGATATCAAATCCTGATTCGCGAGGAGTTCCGCCCATGCCTCGCCCGCCGAGGCCTATGACCATCTTCCGTAAAGCCCTGTCGTTCATGTCGAGGGCACGCTTCCAGAGCACTCTGAGAGGGTCGATGCGGGAATCACCGAAATGGATTCGGTTATCAATCACGGCTGAGAGCAGATTATTTGCAGCGGTGATGGCGTGAAAATCGCCTGTAAATTGCAGGTTGATGGCATCGGAAGGTTCGAGGCGACAGGCACCACCGCCTGTGGCTCCACCTTTACGGCCAAAAACCGGGCCCATGGAGGGCTGTCTTAATGCAAGGATTGCATTTTCACCGATCCGCCGAAGGCCTTGGGCCAAGCCGATGGAGGTGGTGGTTTTGCCTTCGCCTGCAGGGGTGGGAGTGATGGCCGAGACCAGGATGAGCTTGCCGGGCTTGCGCCTGGAGTGCGCAGATTCGATCGCATCAAGTTGAATTTTGGCCTTATCACGCCCATATTGCTCGATATGGTCAGGTTGAATCTTGAGGTCGGCGGCCAATTGATCGATCGGTTTCATGGTCAGAGCAGGCATGTCATCAGATCCTGAGCAAGGTGAACGTTTTCAATCTTCTCTACTGTCGAAAAATCAGAGATATGGATGGATTCAGGAGGGTTCCTGAGGGTCGAAAAACCGATCCAAATGCAACCACATCACACGTGAATAACGTACGATGGGCACCACCATCGGGAGAAAGATCAGGGTCGAGACCAGAATGCAGGAAATCATCGACCTTTCGGGCAAGATCCATCTTTGAAAGATTGTCATAAGTGTGAGCGGAGGGATGCCCATGCCGTAGCTGAAATACATGGCTCCCAGAAAATAGCCAGGCTCACGCTCGAATTTCAATCCGCAAACTGGGCAGTTCGAATGCATCTTCAGAAAAAAATTGGAGAAAACCTTGCCCTCACGGCATACAGGACACCTCAGACCTATGATGGATGAAATCATAGGCCTTTGGGGTGTCATTAGTGAGTCGGTTTTCGCCATTTTTTTTGATTTCTTTTAGAATTGCATCAAATGCAATGCAAAATCAGGGCTTGAGATATGTCTTCAGCCATGAATGCATTTCATTCCACCAGACACGGCGATTGTGAGGCTTCAGGATCCAGTGATTTTCGTCAGGAAAAAGCACCAGTCGGCTTGCAACTCCACGCCGTTGGAGGGCTGTAAAGAGGCCAAAACCCTGAGTTTCAGGCACTCGGTAATCCAATGCTCCATGAGTGACAAGAATTGGAGTTTTGATGTTGCCTGCAAACATGCTTGGGGATTGCTTCAAGTAGCCGTCAATAAACTGTTTGTCCCATGGAGGGCCGCCGAATTCCCACTCGGCGAACCAGAGCTCTTCGGTGGTTCCGTACATGCTTGGGAGATCCCAAACCCCGGCATGGCTGATCAGGCACTTGAATCGGTCCGTCTGGCCGGCAATCCAGTTCACCATATATCCACCATATGAACCGCCAGCGGCTCCCACGCGGTTCGCATCCATATATGGATATGTTTTGAGAACATGATCCAGGCCGTTCATCAGGTCCGTGTAAACGCGGCCGTTCCAGTCGCGGCTGATCTGATCGGTAAACTCTTGCCCGTAGCCTGTTGAACCACGAGGATTTACGGCGACCACCACGTATCCGGGAGATGCAAAAAGAGTGGAGTTCCAGCGGGCGTGCCAGACGTTCATCCAGGCCGACTGAGGTCCGCCGTGGATCAGGTAAAGCACAGGATATTTCTTGGAAGGATCGAACCCGGGAGGCTTTGTGATCCATCCATGAACAGTTGCATTATCAGCACCCTTGAAATGGAACGGTTCGGCGGCGGTCAGGTCGATTTCGGCCACGAGATCATCGTTGTGACTGCTCAGCCGTTTGGTCACGTTCGGGCCGTCTGTGGAGAGTCTCGTGTAGAAAATTTCGTTGGGCGATACGGAGTCGTTTCTGAGGTAGGCAATCAAACCTCCCTTGGCGACTTGCTGAGGGGCGGCGTGGACGCCTTTTCCACCGATTGCATTTTTGGGAGGATTTTTACCAGTTGGGTCAATCACAAAAATATCTTGATTGCCCTCGTTTTCGATGGTGGCCAGAAGGGTAGAGCCGTCTCCTGCCCAGCTGAACTCGTGAACGGGACGATCAAGCTGGCGTGTCAGTTCGGTGATTTTTCCGGTTGACAATTCGAGAATCGTCAGAACGTTCTGATCCGCCTCGAAACCGGCTCTGATCTGACGCAGATACACCAGATGCTTGCCGTCGGGGGAGAAGGCGGGGAGGCTGTCGGCTCCAGGATTGGACGTCGTCAGATTCTTGAGTTCTCCACCGGTTGCAGGCACTTGCCAGAGGTCGTTGTTGGTGGTCCAGGCATGTTCTTTGACTGGTTCAGCCGTGAAGACAACGGTTTTTGAATCTGGGCTGAAGGCGTATTCGCCGGAACCGCCGAAGGGGCCTGGAGGGGCGTTGGAGGTCAGGGCAGGGGAGAGGTCGGTGGCTTTACCAGTTGCCAGATCGGCCACGAAGATGTGCGA